>NZ_JBPKJK010000015.1:0-88113 GCF_051756985.1 Saccharothrix sabaoui | reverse complement strand
GTCAGCGGTGGGCGCGGTGGCCCCGCTTGGTGACGACGTGGTAGATGCCGAGCACGATCAGCGAGCCGAGGATGGCCAGCAGCCAGGTGCTCAGGTCGAAGAAGCTGCCGATGTCGGAGCCGAAGATCGCGCGGCCGATGAAACCGCCGAGGATGGCGCCGACGATGCCGAGCAGCATGGTGATGACGATGCCGCCCGGGTCCTTGCCGGGCATGATGGCCTTGGCGATGGCGCCGGCGATGAGACCCAGAACGATCCAACCCAGGATGCCCACGGTGCTTCCTTGTCCTCGTGCCGCGCCGTCTTCCCGGCGCGGCGTGATCGCTACAAGCACCGGGTTGCCCAACTCGCACCGATTTCACACCTGTGTGAGCACTTCGCCGTGGAAGTGATGTGGGACTCAGCCGGTTGCCGCGACGTGTGCAGGCCTGTTCCAGGGGCCGCGTGCGCGGTCGTCACGGCTGGGTGAACCGGCTCTTCTCCACCCGTTCGTGCTCCGGCCACAGGCCGTGGGGATACCCCAACCGAGGCGCGCTCACCTCGTCCAGCCGTTCGAGTTGACGCTTCGGGACGTCCAGCTCGGCGGCGGCGAGGTTGGACGTGAGCTGGTCCACGCTCCTCGGTCCGATGACGGGGATCACCCCCTTCGACATCGACCACCTGATCGCCACCTGCTCCGGGGTGGTGTCGAGGTCCCGGGCGACGCTCTCGACGGCGTCCAGGACGCTCGCCTTGGCGGGGTCGTCCTCCCGGTGGAGGAACCGGCTGATCGAGCTCTGCGCACGACCTGTCGCGCCCCGCCGGTACTTGCCCGTCAGGAGGCCACCGCCGAGGGGTGAGAACCCGAGGACGCCCAAGCCGAAGGCGTCCGCCATCGGCACCAGCTCCCGGTCGGCGCCGCGCTCGACGAGGCTGTACTCGACCTGGATCGCCACGAGAGGGGCCCACCCCCGCTGCTGCGCCAGGGTGACCCCCGTTGCCACGCGCCACGCGGGGAAACTGGAGAGACCGGCGTACAGGACCTTGCCGGCGCGCGTCAGGTCGTCGAAGGCCCGCACTATTTCCTCGATGGGCGTGGACGTGTCGGCCACGTGGGCCCAGAACACGTCCACCCGGTCGGTGCCCAGTCGGCGCAGGCTCTGCTCCAGGGACTGGACCATCGCTTTTCGGCTGTTCCCGGTCATCTGGAGGCCGCTGCTCGCCGACGTGCCCATGGTGTACTTCGTCGCCAGGACCACGTCCTCGCGATCGGAGGAGATGATGTCCGAGAGGTACTCCTCGGCGTCCCCCGACTGGTAGTTGGAAGCGGTGTCGATGAAGTTCCCTCCCGCTTCCCGGTAGGCGTCGTACATGGCCCGGGCCTCGGGTGCGTGCGCCCCGTGCCCCCAGCCCATGCCGAAATTGCCCGTCCCCAGCGACAGTTCCGATACCCGCAGGCCCGATCTTCCGAGAAATCGGTATCGCATGCGTCTTCTCGCTCCTCGCGTCGATCCGGTATGCGCAGGTTCCTCATACCGGGCAGCTCCTGCCGCCGACGCCCATCGTTCCCAGTACCGGGCGTACAATCCATAACGTGGAGTCCAGCACTCTTTACCGATCGTCCAGCACAGAGGTTTCCCTGGATGCGCACGACCCTTTCCGGGACGCCCTGGCACTGGCGCGGCCCCGGGCCGTCGCTCCCGTCCCGCTCCGCGCGACGGCGCCGTGGGGAGCCTGGTTCTCCCCCTTCCCGCACATCAAGCTCGGCGTGGTGGTGGAAGGCGAGTGCTGGCTGTGCATCGACGGGCTGGAACCCCTTTTCCTGAGCACCGGCGATTTCTACCTCCTCGGGAACCCGCCCCCGTACGGCCTCGGCAGCTCGATCGAGGAGGCCCGGGTCCGCGGCTCGGACGGGTCGCTCCGCGAGGGGGTTTCCGGGCGCGGGCCCGAGACCTCCCAGGGGTCCGTCACGTACGCGTGCAGCGTCGACTTCGAGTTCCGGGATTCCGACGCGTCGACCCTGTTCTCGTCGCTTCCCCCGGCTGTGCTCGTCACAGCGGACGACGCCGGCGGGAGACCGCTCTGGAACATCGCGGCACTGCTCGTCCACGAGATCGAGACGCACGAGCCGGGGCGGTCCCTCGTCCTGGAGCACCTGGCCCAGATCCTCCTGGTGCACATGCTCAGGTCGCACGCCGGGTCGTCCCACGAGCCCCTGGGATGGCTCGCGTCGGTCGCCGACGACGGGATCGGGGCGGCGTTGCGCGCCGTGCACGCCGAACCGCGCCACCGCTGGACGCTCGACGAGCTCGCCAGGATCGCGATGATGTCGAGGTCGGCCTTCGCCGCGAACTTCAGGGACAGGGTGGGCAGACCTCCCTTGGACTACCTCATCGAGTGGCGCATGCAGCTGGCGCGCGCCGCACTGCGCACGGGGGACTCCCTCACTGCCATAGCGGGGGCCATCGGGTACCAGTCCGAAAGTGCTTTCAGCACCGCTTTCCGGCGCGTCGTCGGGATGTCACCGCGGGAGTTCCGCGTCTCGCTGAACGCGCAGCCGGGGGACCGGAGGTCCGGTGATCCCGTTCCGGCGGGGCTGTCCGGGGCTCACAACCCGTAGTCCGGAGACGTTCGGCTGCTCGGTCGGTGGTCGGTCGTGGCAGCGGCCCCACCGGACGGCGAGGTGGTCGAGCACGGCGCCGAGCCGGGCCGCGGGGGTGTGCCGGCGCAGCTCGCCCCGGACCGCCCGGCCGAGCGCCAGAACGGTGCGGGGTGGACGGCGTGCACCTTGCAACGCGGGCCCGGCGGGCATCCGTTGGAAGATCCCGTCGCGCGGAGCAGGCAGCGGGGTCTCGCACGGGGTCGCGCAGGAAGCGGTGGAAGGTCCACTGCTCGTAGCGGTCCACCGGTCGCCGCCACCGCCGGCGGACCGCGGGGAGGTCACGGGCCGCCACCGCTGCGCGCAGGTCGGGCAGCACGCCGACGCGCCGGTCGCCGGCGACGTGGACGGTGTGGTCGAAGGGGAAGTCGACCTGGAGGTCGGTGGGTGGGGGTTCGGTCACGGTCACCTCCTGCGGGTTCGGGCAGGTGTGCGGGGCGTGGGTGCGCGGGGCGCTCAGCGGGTGGAGCCGACCGGGTCGCCGGTGCGGTCGACCGCGACGACGCCGCCGCGCACGACGAACTCCACCCGGCCCATGGCGGCGATGTCGCTGAACGGGTCACCGGCCACGGCGACGAGGTCCGCGGCGGCACCGGGTGCGATGCGTCCCAGGTCGGGGCGCTCCAGCAGTTCGGCGGCCACCGAGGTGGCGGCCCGCAGCACCCGCGCGGGCGACAGGCCGGCCTCGGTCAGGTCCAGGAACTCCCGCCACGCCTCGCCGTGCGGGAACATGCCGGCGTCGGTGCCGAAGGCGATGCGGACCGGGCTGTCGGCCAGCAGCGCCGTCGACTCGCGGACGCGCCGGGCGTGGGCGCGGTACTTCGCCCGAGTCAGGGGACTGCGGTCGGCCCAGAAGTCGTCGTCGTCGAGGTTGTCGATGAAGTGGCGCTGGGCGTGCAGGGTCGGGCACAGGTAGGCGTCGTGGTCGGCGATGCGCGCCAGGGTCCGCGCGGATGCGAGGTTGGCGTGCTCGATGCTGCGCACCCCGGCCGCCAGGGCGCGGCGCACGGCCTCGTCGTTGAGCGCGTGGGCGGCGCAGTGCAGGCCGTGGTCGCGGGCCGCGGCGACGATCGCGGCCATCTCCTCGACGGTGAACGCGACGTGGTCGGGGGCGTCGGCGGGGGAGCTGAACCCACCGCTGGCGGTGAACTTGATCCAGTCGGCACCCACTCGCGCCTGGTCGTGCACCAGAGCGCGCAGTCGGGCGGGTCCGGAGGCGAGCGTGCCCACGTCCGTGCCGTAGCGGTGGCTCAGGGCGGGCATCTTGTCCCCGTGCCCGCCCGGCACCGAGATGATGTTGGGCGCGACGACCAGGCGAGGTCCCTCGACCAGGCCGTCCTCCACGGCCTGCCGCAGTGCGACGTTGATCGGGTCGTGCGCGCAGCCCAGGTCGCGCACGGTGGTGAACCCCGCCGCCAGCACCGCCTTCACGGCGGGCAGGGCGTTCAGGGCCTGGTAGGCCGCGAGGCCGCCGTCGTGCTCCTCGTCCACCAGGTGCACGTGGCAGTCGATCAGGCCGGGCAGCAGGGTCCGCGCACCCAGCCGGACGGCGGGCACGTCGGGCGGGAGCCCGGCCGCGGGGACCACCGACGCGATCACGCCGTCGGTCACGGTGACCGTGGTGGGGCCCGCGGGGCGGTCGCTCGTGCCGTCCCAGCAGCGGTCGGCGACGATGGTCAGTCCGGTGGGTGACATGGTCCTCCTCAGAGCAGGAAGACGAGCGCGGAGACGATCTTGGTGATGCGGCCGGCCGGGTCGCCGACCGCCGCGGTGGTGACCGCGTCGGTGCGCACCTCCGTGTCGCCGACGCGGTAGAGGTCACGCCGGGAGCGGTACTCGGCCTCGGCGTCGTAGCCGTCGACACCGAGTTCGACGGCCATCGCGGTCAGCGCCATCTCCACGGCCTTGCGCCCGGCCTGTCCGGCGGTCTTGTCCACCGAGTCCTGCTCGTGCACCTCGGCCACGCAGCCGACGCCCCCGCCGGTGGGCACGGCCACGCCCACGGCCGTGGCGATGCGGCGGCCGGGTTCGCCGGTCTCGGCCAGGGCCTGGATGGCGAACAGGACCTGCCCCTCGTGCAGCAGCCGGAGCCCGTCCTCGCGCGACACCCGTTCACACCCCGGCGGTACCCGGCTGGAGACCTGCACGCGGTTGACCCGCCCCAGGCCCGCGTCCACGTACATCAGGTCGTGCGCCTGCAACTCCCGTTCGTGCACCCCGGTCCCGCCGGTGAAGAACATCCGGTCCGGGACGAGCAACCGGCCCAGCGGCAGTTCGCGTTCCACCATCGTCTCCCTCCTCGCTCACCCGGCCACGGTCCGCGCGGCCACCAGGTCCACCACGTCCTCCAGCCGACCGCGCCTGCGGTAGGCGGAGCGCTGCCTGTCCGCTCCGGTGCCGTCGCGCTCGACCGCGCGCACCGCGTCGAGCACCACCTCGGCCCCGTCGAAGTCCTCCAGCGCGGGCCGGACGTGGTCGAGCAGTCCGGCGACCAGGTGCTCGTCCGGCCCGTAGCGGGCGACTCGCCAGCAGGCGGCCCGCAGCACGTGGTCGTCGACGCGCGGCGCGGGGCGCCCGGCCCGCACGTCGGTCAGCGAGGTCGCCACCAGGGCGCGCACCAGGCCCGCCATCGCCACGGCCTCGTCCACCGTTTGCGCCACGTCGGCGATGCGCACCTCGACCGTGGGCAGGTGCCGCGACGGCCGGGCGTACCAGTAGAGCATCGCCCCGTCGAGGATCACGCCGGTGTCGAGCAGCGCGGCGACCAGCTCCTCGTACTCCCGGGCCGAGGACAGGTGGGGCGGCGGACCGGCCGCGGGCCACCGCCCCCACAGCGGGGTGCGCCAGCTGTGGTAGCCGGTGTCGCGCCCCTCCCAGTACGGGGAGTTCGCCGAGAACGCCAACAACGCCGGCAACCACGGCCGCAGGTGGTTGACCACCTGCACGGCCTCTTCGCGGTCGGGCACCCCGACGTGCACGTGGCAGGCGCAGGTGCACTGCTGCTCCACCAGCGGCCCGTAGCGCTCCGCGATGCGGTGGTAGCGCGGCTTGTCCAGGATCGGCGGTGGCCCGGCCCGACCGAGCACCGCGGTGCCGCTGGCCACCAGGCGACAGCCCTGCTCCTGCGCGGCACGGGCCATCCCGCGCCGCAACCGCAGCAGTTCCGCCCGCAGGGACACCAGGTCCGTGCACACCCGGCTGGCGCTCTCGACCTGCGCCTGGTCCATCTCGGGCTCCACCACGCCGCCGCCCGGCACCACCTCGTCGCCCGCCCGGCGCAGCACGGTCTCCGCACGGCGGACCACCTGCCTGCTCGTCGCGTCGGTCAGGACGAACTCCTCCTCGACGCCCATCGTCAGATCCACCCGGCCACCCCCCGCGCTGTCCGGGGTGGCCGCCCGCGTCCGCCGGCACCCCGATTGCCCCGAATTCGTTTTCTGCTTCGAATGTAGTCGGAAGCGTTTCGCCCATCGACTACCCCGACAGTCTTCATCCGTGTACGCGGCACCGGATCACCCTGGCGGCAGACAAGCGGGACCGCCCGTTGCCGAATGGTTCTCCGTGAATCACTCCATCGAGTCGGTTTCGTACCTTGCCGGACGAGCGCCGGTATGGCCTGAGCAGAGCCGGACCGCAAAAATCGCCTCTCGGTGATGGGCTCGTCCGACTCCACCAGCGCCGACGCCGTTCGCCGCCCACGGCCTCGGGGCGACGACTCCGGCACGGTGCTCCGTCAGAGCCTCCCGCTCGGCTGCCCGAACCGGGTTCTCGCACTCAGCGGGGCCGGGGGCCGGGACAGCGCGCTCCCCGACCGGGTCCTGAAGCCTGAGCCGTTCTCTTCTTCGCACGATGGAACGCTCGATTCCCCACTATCGTGTCAGAGTCGCTGGATCGCCCTACAAATTCTCACCGAGAGTCACCCCCGGGCGTCGAAGTGGGTGATTGTGCTGGTCGTGCGCCAATCCCACAGCCTGAATGGCGCTGTCGCGGAGGGTTATCGATTTGCTACATTGGGTCGAAGTCGTGAGCCGTTCCGTGAAAACTGCGGAACGCCTGTGGTGAACACCGCTGAGGAGCGTAAAGTGTGCCCGTCCGCCAGTGGTGACGATGTTGCGGTGGGGTCCGACCTGGCGAATCTCCTCCGATTGGCGAGAATTCACCAGGGAATAGCCCAGATCCTGCTCGCGCGGGTGGAGGGCATCAGCTCCCGGGTCTCCCCGGTGGACACGCCGACCGCATCGGCTTTCTGCGACGGGTGGAGCTTCACCGATCGGGAGCGGCACGTGGCGGCACTGCTGGTCGAGGGGTTGTCGAACCGCCGGATCGCGCGGAGGCTGGAGATCTCCGAGCGCACCGTGAAGAACCACCTGCACTCGATCTTCTACAAGTTGAACGTCAGCGACCGCACCCAGGCGGTCATCAGGTTGATGCGGAAAGCCTGAACGTCGAGCCCGCCGCGGCGCCGGCGGGGTGGGCGTCGGTCCATCACCGTGCACCGCCTTGCCGCAGGGCCCGCCACAGCGCCACCCCGCCCACCCCGGCGAGCGCCCCGTAGAGGACCTTGGCCGGTGTCGCGTTGTCCGCGTGGGGCTTCCGCCAGTCCACCGGGATCTGCAACTCCCGGTTCGACAGGTCCCGCAGGATGCCGCGGGCCTGGGTGTAGCTGCCGTCGACCGTCAGCAGCGTCTCGACCACGCCGCGTGCCAGGCGGGTTTCGGACAGCGTCTCGCACGCCAGTTCCACCATGATGTCGGCCAGTTCGGCGCGCAGCACCTCGGCGGCGGACAGCTCGGGCGCCAGGCAGCGGATCGAGCCCTCCATGTTGGCGAACGCCTTGCCCAGCACCGGGACCACCGGGTTGATCTTGATGCCCCGCCTGGTCGAGTGCCCCAGCACGGTGGTCAGGGTGAGGCCGAAGTTCAACTCCTCCAACGAGGCGGTCGCCGCCTTCGGCACCAGCCGCGCCACGTCGTCGGTGAAACCGCCGATGTCGGCCCACTGCGTCAGCGTGCCCATCTCCACCCACGCCCGCGCGGCGCCGTCCCCGTCGTTCTCCGCGATGGTGATGAGGGTGAGGGCCAGCTTCAGGCTCATGGTGCGGTCGAGCCGGCACACCATGCCCCAGTCGATGAGGGACGCGCCCAGCTCCGGGTGGACGAACACGTTGCCGGGGTGCGGATCGGCGTGGAAGAAGCGGCCCAGGAAGTAGCTGCGGTACGTGTAGGCGAGCAGGTCGTGCGCGATCGCCAGGCGCTCGTCGGCCGGGACGGCGCTGTGCGGCACGTCGCGGATGGAGCGCCCGGGCGCCATGCCCTGCACCAGCACGCGTCGCGTCGCCATCAGCACGTCCGGCACGGTGATGCGGTCGAAGCCCCTGGCCTGCGCCCGCCCGACGTCCATGTTCCTCGCCTCGGCGGTGAAGTCGAGCTCGCCGGTCACCGCGTCGAAGATCAGGTCGAGGACGGCCCGCACGTCCACCACGGCGTTGAACCTCGTCTTCGCCGCGATCAGCGCTCTCGACGCCGTGTGCAACAACGCCATGTCGGTCTCGACCACCGCGCGGACGCCGGGGCGCTGGACCTTCAGCGCCCCGGGGCGCCCGTCGGCCAGCGTGACCCGGTAGACCTGGGCGAGGGAGGCCGAACCGAGCGGGTGTTCGGTGTCGACGTGGCGGAAGTGGCGCCGCCAGGAGCGGCCCAGCTCGTCCTCCAGCACCGGGACGAAGTCGGAGAAGGGCGACGCGGGGACCTGGTCGTGCAACTTGCCCAGTTCCCGCAGGGTTTCGGGGGAGACGAAATCCGGTCGGGTGGACAGGACCTGGCCCACCTTGATGTAGAGCGGGCCGAGCCGCTCGAACGCCTCGCGAACGGCTCGGGCGCGCCGGTCGCGGCGCAGTCGGGCGTCCCCTCCGGCGGAGGCGGCGGCCTCGTGCGCCAACAACCGCCCCAGCGTCGTGGTGATCAACCGGAGTCGCGAGTCAGGCACGGTCGGGACCGCCCGCGGGCGGCGGAGCGGACCGCTCGTCGCCGGGCCGCCGCGTCGGCGGGTCCGGTATCGGGCCCGGTGCCGGCGAGCCGATCCCGGTGGTGCGGTACCTGGTCAACGGGAGCGCCAGCACTTCGACGAGCACCTCCACCGTGCAGTTCTGCCCCGTGGTGCGGCGGTGCGCGCGGAAGCACAACCCCGCTCTCAGGTCGTCCAGCAGTTCTCCGAGTGCGACGACGCGCCCGTCGACGTCGGTGAGGCTGCCGTCCGGCTCGCGCCGCAGCACCCGCCGAGTCCGCCGCCGCCCGCCCGCGGGCCCGGTCATGCGCCGTGCCGGGAGGTCGTGCGCGATCGGTGCCGACCGATCACGAAGCGGCCTTCTCCTTGCCCTGCGAGGACCGCCCACCTCCGAGCCTGCCGACCTCCCGGGCCAGGTCCTCCAGCTTCGCCCTCAGGTCCGCGATGTCCTCGGCGGCGTCGGGAGCGCCCTCGTCGTGCTCGCCGATCACCCTGCGCGCCGTGTCGCGCAGGTCGTGGTCGATGTCCTCGCCGCGGTCGAGCACTTCGTCGACGTAGTCCTTGGTGGCGTCGACGACGGTGCCCAGGTAGCCGACGATGCCACCGCGCCTGCGTGTTCTCCTGCCCGCGCTCCTGGTGGTCATGGTGAATCCTCCCGCTCGGAAAAGGTGGAATCCTCGATGGGGTCGGGGGTACTGGTCTTCCGCTGTCCCCGGGTCGCGGGCGGCGTGCTCCGCCGCCCCGTTCAGTCTCGCGCGGCCGAGGGTGCGGTGACATGGTTTCCTCGTCCTAGTGCCCATGGCCCATGGCTCCGGTGGTCCTTCGCACAGCGCGTCACGGGTCTGTCGCTCGTCGGTGGGAGCGGGCAACCCTGTCGGCGGTGTACCGGATCACGTCTTTTGTTTGGAATGGACGGATGTCCGCCCGGTTCCGGTGAAACCGGGTGTGTCGTTCTCCGCTCGACGCAGAGGAGTTGCTGTGGTCCCGTTTCACGCGCGACGACTTCCGCCCGCGCCGCCGGACGGGCTCGGCGAGCACCCGCTCGAAGTGGTCCGGCACGCGCTGCACTGCGTTCAGCAGGCGTTGACGCACGTTGCCCGCGTGTTGTCGCAGGCGGAGGACGGCCGTGCGGCGGTCGCCGCGGAAGGGGGCCGTGCGGCGCTCGCCGCGGGGGAGGGCCGCGCGACGGGCGAGGACGGGCGCGAGCGCCGGCTGACCGGGCAGGAGAAGCGGGTGTTGACGCTGATCGCGGCCGGTGCCTCCAACCGGGGGATCGCTGAGGGCCTGGGCATCTCCGAGAAGACGGCCAAGAACTACGTGCACGCCGTGCTGCTCAAACTCGACGCCGGCAGCAGGACCGAGGCGGCGGTCACCGCGCTGCACGAACGCCTCGTGGACCCGGACGAGTGCCGCCGCGCCGCCAGGCGGAGGCCGTCGCCCCCGGCATCCGGGCGACGGGCGCGGCCGATGTCCTGAGGCGACGGGGGCGGCCGATGTCCTGATCGGACACCCGGCGCGCGCCGGCCTACCCGCCCCCGGTCCCCGCCCCGGTCAGGATGCCGCCCAGTTCCAGGCCGTACTCGCCGGACCGGAAGGTGGGGTCGCGCAGCACCCTGAGGTGGGCGTCGGTGTTCGTCAGGACCCCCGTGCACTCGAACTCGGCCAGGGCGCGGGCCAGCCGGCGCAGGCACTCGGCCCGGTCCCGACCGCTGACGACGACCTTGGCCAGCAGCGAGTCGTAGAACGGCGGCACCCGGTGACCGGTGTGGACGTGGGAGTCGACCCGGACGCCGGGGCCGCCCGGCAGGACCAGGCCGGTGATCCGGCTCGCCGACGGCCGCCAGCCCGCCGCCGGGTCCTCGGCGTTGATCCGCGCCTCCGCGGCGTGACCGCGCACCGACACGTCGGACTGGTCGAACCCCAACCGCTCGCCCGCCGCGACGCGCAGCATCCACTCCACCACGTCGACACCGGTCACGGCCTCCGTCACCGGGTGCTCCACCTGCAACCGCGGGTTGACCTCGATGAAGAAGAACTCGTCGGGCCCGGTGACCAGGAACTCGAACGTGGCCACGCTGGTCAGGCCGACCGCCCGCGCGCCCCGGAGGGCGGCCTCGTGCAGCCGTTCCCGCAACCCGGGCGACAGGCCCGGCGTCGGCGCCTCCTCCAGCAATTTCTGGTAGCGCCGCTGCACCGAGCAGCAGCGGTCGCCGAGGTGCACCAGACCGCCGTGGTGGTCGGCGAGCACCTGGACCTCGACGTGCCGGGCGGAGGGCGCGTAGTCCTCCAGGTACAGGCGCGCGTCGGTGGCCAGCCGGCGCGCGGTGCGCGTCGCGCGCGGGAACACCTCCGCCAGCTCCTGCGGCGAGTGCACCGGGTGCACACCGCTGCCGCCGCCGCCCGCCGCGGCCTTGAGCACGGTCGGGTAGCCCAGCCGCCGCGCCTGGTCGAGCGCGTCGTTCACCCCGCGCAGCGCGCCGGGCGAGCCGGGCAGCACCGGCAGACCGGCCCCGGCCATCGCCGCCCGGGTCGCGATCTTGTCGCCGAACAGCGCGAGGTGCTCCGCCGAGGGCCCGACGAACGTCAGCCCGGTCTCCGCGCACCCGCGTGCCAGCAGCGGGTCCTCGGAGAGGAAGCCGTAACCGGGGTGCACCGCGTCCGCGCCGGTCCTGGCGCAGCCGTACAGCACGGCCGGGACGCTCAGGTAGCTGTGCGCGGCCTCGGGCGGACCGAGGCAGAAGCTGTCGTCGGCCAACCGCACCGCCAGGCCGTCCGCGTCCGCGGTCGAGTACCCGACGACCGCGCGGATGCCCAAGTCACGGCACGCGCGCACGACGCGCAGCGCGATCTCGCCGCGGTTGGGGATGAACACGGTGTCAACGGGCGCCATCGGGCGTTCCCCCGTCCTGGCGGGCCGGCTCCAGCCGCAGCAGCGGTTCCCCGAACCCGACCACGTCGCCGTCGTGGACGCAGACCTCGCGGATCGTGCCCGCGCGACCCGCGAGGACCGGTGTGGTCATCTTCATCGCCTCGACCTGCGCCACCTCGTCCTCGGCGCCCACGACCGCGCCCACCTCCGGTCCCGGTGAACCGCTCGCCCCGGTGCCGAACCGGACCACGCCCACGGCGGGGGCCGGGACGTCGACCAGGGCCGGGTTCGCGTTCCCGTCCGGTTCGCCGCCGTCCGGTTCGCCGCCGGCCTCGACGGGCCGGGCCGGGACGCCGGTCGGGCCGGCGTGCTCGATCTCCACCTCGAAGTCGGCCGTGCGCACCAGCAGCCGCCTCGCCGGGTGCCGGTGCACGGCCGCCAGCAGTTGGCGCACGACGTCCAGCGCGACTCCCGCCGCCGAGCCGTTGCTCGCCGAGCCGCCGGACGAGGTGCCGTTGGTCGAGGGGGAGGGGCCGTGGTCTCGTTGCGGGAGGGGAACGGGTGGTACGGGCATCGACACGTGGTACCGCCTCACTCGTCTGTTCGGAGCGCGTCCGCGGAGGCTCCCCGGACCCGCAGTCGGTTGTCGCGTCGGCTCAGCAGCTCGGCGGTGGGCAGGGCGCCGAGCGCCACCAGGTGCCGGTGCAGCGCGGCCCGGACCAGCCGCACCGCGGTCACCGGGTCCGCGTGCGCGCCGCCGTCGGGTTCGGGGACCAGTTCGTCGACCAGGCCGGCCTCGTGCAGCTCCGCGGCGCGCAGCCGCAGGGCTTCGGCCGCCTCGGGCGCGCGGCCCGCGTCCCCGTGCAGGATCGCGGCGCAGCCCTCGGGGCTGATGACCGAGAAGTAGGTGTTCCGCATGGCCAGCAGGACGTCCCCGGCGGCCAGCGCCAGCGCGCCGCCGCTGCCGCCCTCGCCGATGACCACCGTGACCAGCGGGACCGGCAGGCCGGAGGCGACCAGCAGCGCCTCGGCGATGGCCCCGCTCTGGTTGCCCTCCTCCGCGCGGCGGCCCGCGTAGGCGCCGGGGGTGTCCACGAAGGTGACCACGGGCAGGCCCAGTCGCCCCGCCAAGCGCATCAGGCGCGTCGCCTTGCGGAAGCCCGCCGGGTGGGGCATCCCGTGGTTGCGGGCGCGTGCGCGTGCCGGGTCGTGCTCCTTCGCGTGCCCCAGCACCACCAACCCGACCCCGCCCCACCGGGCGACGCCGCAGACGAGCGCGGGGTCGTCCTCGACCTGGCGGTCGCCGTGCAGCTCCACGAAGTCGTCGAAGGCACCGGCCACGTGGTCGAGGACGGTGGGCCGGCCGGGGTCGCGCGCCACCCGGACGGCCTCCCACGCGGTACCCGGTGCGGGCCGGCCCCCGTCCGCCGGGTCGGTGGTCCCCGGCGGGTCCGGTGGCCCCGGCAGGTCCGGGAGCGGGCACGAGCCGGGCGCCGGGCGGCCCGCCAGGCAGGAGAGCACCCGGTCGAGCGTCTCGGGCAACGCGGAGCGCTCCACGACCAGGTCGACGTGGCCCTTGTCGCGCAGGAAACGCGCGGTCTGGAAGTCGGCCGGCAGCCGTTCGCCCAGGGCCTGCGCGATCACCCGGGGACCGGCGAACCCCGACCGGCAGCCGGCCTCGGCGAGGATGACGTCGCCGAGCGCGGCGAAGGACGCGGCGACACCGCCGTACACCGGATCGGTCAACACGCTGACGTAGGGCACGCCCCGCTCGTTGAGCCGCCGGACCGCGTCGCACGCGCGGACCATCTGGAGCAGGGAGTACATGCCCTCCTGCATGCGCGCGCCACCCGAGCAGGACACCGCCACGAGCGGCACGCCGCGGGCGGTGGCGAGGTCGGCCGCGGTGACCACCTTCTCGCCGACGACCACGCCCATGCTCCCGCCGAGGAAGTCGAAGTCCATCACCAGCAGCACGACGGGGCGACCGCCGACGTCCGCGGTGCCGAGCACCGCGGCCTCGGAGGCGGTGGTCCGGGTGGGGGCCGCGCGCAACCGGTCCCGGTAGGGGATCGAGTCGGTGAAGGCGAGGGGGTCGGCGGACCGCAGGCCGGCGAGGAGCTCGGTGAAGGTGCCCGGGTCGGTGAGCTGGTCGATCCGCTCCCGCGCGCTCAGCCGCCGGGTCGCCCCGCAGGCGGGGCAGGTGCCGTGCGACCGCTCCCACGTGCCGCGGTGCACCAGGCACCGGCACTCCGCGCACCGCTGCCAGACCCCGGGCGGCAGCGCGTCGATCCGGTCGAGGACACCGTCCGGCTTCCCGTTCAGTCGCATGTCCGCTCCCACCGAGCTGGTCGCCGCCGCGCGGGGTCGTCGTCGCGGCGTCCTCCTCGGCAGTCTGGGCCCCGCGCGGACCCGCGGGCCATGGGTCGCTCGCCCCGGGGATTCGGGTTCCGGCCGTTCGGTCCCGTCGGGCGCGGGTGCCGCGGTCACCACCCCGGAGGTCGCTGGTCGGCGGGGTTCCCGCGCCGCGCCCACTCCAGGCGCGTCTGCGGACGGGGCTGTGAACATCGGGCAACGCGCTTGCCCGCCCCTCGACGGCGGGGTGGGCTGAGGTGCCGCACCCACCGAGAGGGGACCGGGCATGTCGAGATGCGGAGTACGCGGGAGGACTCGCCGAGCCGTGTTCGCGGGAGTGCTGACCGCCGGGTCGGCCGCCGCGGCCGTCGTGCTGCTCGGACTGTCCCAAGGGGCGCTGGCGGCGTCGTTCGCCGTGTCCGGGACGAGCTTCAAGGTGTCGGCGGACAGGTTGGCGGGAAAGGGGTTCGTCCAGTTCGGCGGGGTGGACAGCGGGGCCGACGCGGCTCACCCGGTGGCCACCAGCGCCTTCCGCACCGTGGTGATGGACAACTTCTGCCAGTCGGTGACGCTGCGCTCCCTCCCGGCGGTGGGGGACGTGACCCTGCGGATCGACTCCACCGGCGCGGAGGGCATGTCCGCGACCGACATCGTGCTCGGCGTGGAAGGGCTCAGCGGTGACCTCACCCTGGTGAACCCGCAGATCGGGGTGGACGCCGGCCAGGTCTCGAAAGGACCGCCCGAGCTGGTCGGCCTGCCCGGCGGGTTCGCCCAGCAGGCCGACGAGGTCTCCATCGCCGCGCCGCGGCTGACGGCGTGGAGCGCCACCGCGTACACGCTGCGCCTGAAGGACACCCGGCTGACCCTGCACACCGATCCGGCCGAGTGCCACTGACCGCCCGTGCGGCGAGGAGGACCTGATGGGTTCGGTGCGGAGGCGGGCGGACCGGGCCCGACGCGACTTCCGGGACTGGCGCCGCGGCCGGCCGTTCGCCGCGGGCGCGTTCCTCGTGCTCTCGGGACTGGTGATCGTGATCCCGCCCTACGCCACCCTCCGGGTGGGGGACGTGCTGGTCTCGGTCACGACGGTCGGGGGCGTCTCGGCGCTGCTGATCGGCACGCTGCTCGGGATCTGCGGCGCGTCGTTGTGGCTGCGCCCGCGGTTCCGGTTCGCCGCCGGGGTGACCGCCATGCTGCTGTCGCTCGTCGCCCTGGCCGCGACCAACCTCGGCGGGTTCCTGATCGGCACGCTGCTCGGGGTGGTCGGCGCGGCGCTCGCCCTGGCCTGGACCGACGAACCGCGCCCGCCCCGCAGGGCGCGCCGCGCCGCGGCGGTCGTCAGCCTGCTGGCGTTCGCCGCCGGCGCGGCGCCGCTCCAGGCGCGGGACGTCCCACCGGCCGCCGGTTGGACGCTGCTGGCCGGTGCCGTGGAGCTGTCCGGGCTGGCCTACCACGGCGTCGACCACGTCCAGGTCGACGGCCGGCCCGCCAGGGCCATGCGGTTCACCGCGGCCGTCATCCGGGTGACGGACCCGGTGCAGGTCGGCGACCTCGGCAACGGCCGCCGGGTGGTCCTCGCGGTCCCGCACGGCGGGCTGTCGACGGCCGCCGGGGACATCGAGCTGTTCGTCCTGCGGATCACCGGGCGGGTGAGCCTGCTGGGGTTGTTGTCGGTCCCGGTCGACTTCACCCCCGACACCCCGCCGCCGCTGGTGCCGACGTCCGTCGTGCTCACCGACGTGACCGCGGTCAACGCCCTGGTGCGCGGCGGGGAGGTGACGATCCCGGGTGCGGAGCTGGCGGTCCGCTGACCGCCGCGACGGTGTCCGCGAGGCACTCCGCCGTCACCTTCCGGGGAAGCGCGGACACGGCGCGCACGTCGGGCAGGGTCGCCCTGGCGAACGCGGTGAGGATGCTCCGGGGGCCGGTTTCGAGGAAGGTCCCGACCCCGAGCGCGCGCAGGCGCTCCAGGGTCCGCCGGAAGTCCACCGGTCGGGTGATGTGGTGCGTCGGCGCCTCCCGCAGTTCCCGGGCACCCCGGTAGGGGCGCCCCAGCAACGGGGAGAAGACCGGGACGTCCGGCGGTCCGGCGGGGAGTTCCGAGATCCCGACCCGGAAGGACCGCTCGACGTCGGCGAGCATCCGGTTGTGGAACATGGACGCGGCCGGCAACCGCGTGGCGCGCACCCCCCTGGAGCCCGCGAACGCGGCCAGCACGGCCAGTTCGGCGTCCACACCGGACACCACGGACTGGGTCGGCGCGTTGTCGCAGGCGAGTTGGAGCGAGGGCAGGTGCACCTCCGCCAGGAGCGCCGGCACCTCGTCGGCGGGGAGCGTCAGGGCGATCATCCCGCTCGGCGGCAGCGGGTTCCCGGCGAACGCGGCGTCCCTGGCCAGGATGACCCGGGCACCGTCGCCGACCCCGGTGCCGCCGGCCGCGACGAGCGCGGCGACCTCCCCGGCGCTGTGCCCCACGAGGACGTGGGGGCGGACCCGGAAACGTCGCAGCAGCACCGCGGACGCGGCCACGGAGGCGGTGTAGATGGCCAGGTGCAGGGCGGTGCGGTCGAGGGCCAGCAGGTGGGCCGCGTCCGGGGCCGCGGGGTCGAGGAGCAGGTCGGGAACCCGGTGCCGGCCGCGGTCGGCCCGGTCCACGGCCTCGACGACCTCCAGCACCTCCGGGAGGTGCCGGAGCCCGGTCAGGACCCCGGGGTGGTAGGCGCCCATCCCGGGGAAGAGCATCGCCAACCGCCGGGCCACCGCGGGGCCTCAGCTCGACCGGAACAGCAGCGAGACGTCGTGGCCGCCGAAGCCCATCGCGTTGTTCAGCGCGGTGACGGGACCCGCGGGCAGGGGACGGGGTTCGGGTCCGACGACGTCGAGGCCGATGGCGGTGTCGAGGTCGGTCAGGTTCGCGGTGGGCGGGGCGACGCGGTGGTGCACCGCGAACACCGTCAGCACCGACTCCACGCCGCCGGCGCCCCCGATGAGGTGCCCGGTGGAGGACTTCGTGCCCGAGACGCAGGGCCGGTCGGCGTGGCGGCCCAGCGCCAGGCGGATCGCACCGGCTTCGGCGAGGTCCCCCTGGGGGGTGGAGGTGGCGTGGGCGTTGACGTGGTCCACCTCGTCCGCCGAGGTGCCGGCGTCGCGCAGGGCCGCGGTGATGGCCCGCGCCACGCCGGCGCCCGCGGGGTCGGGTTGGGCGATGTGGTGGGAGTCCGCGGCCAGGCCGTAACCGGCCAGCTCGCAGTACACGCGCGCGGCCCGGCTCCTGGCGTGTCCGGCCTCCTCCAGCACGAGCACGCCCGCGCCCTCGCCGAGGACGAAGCCGTCACGTCGGGTGTCGAAGGGCTGCGAGGCGCGCCGCGGGTCGTCGTTGCGGCGCGACAAGGCGTTCATCCGCGCGAACGCGGCCAGCGCGAGGGGGTGGAGCATGGCGTCCGTCCCGCCGACCACGACCACCTTCGCCCGTCCGGAGCGGATCATCTGCGCGCCGTACGCGACCGCTTCCGCGCCCGCGGCGCACGCGCTGACCGGGGCGTGCACGCCCGCTCGCGCCCCGATCAGCAGTCCCACCTCCGCGCTGGGGGCGTTCGGCATCATCATGGGTATGCAGTACGGGGACACGCCGTCGGGTCCGCGGTCGCACAGCGCCTCGTACTGCTCCAGCGCCGAGACCACCCCGCCCATGCCGCTGCTGACGACGGCCCCCACCTCCAGCGGGTCCAGCGGGCAGTCCGGGCCGCCCGCCGCACCGGTGAACCCGGCGTCGGACCACGCCTCCGCCGAGGCCACCAGCGCCAGCCGGCTCGCCCGGTCGGTGTGCCGCACCCGCTTGGGCGACAGGGTCTCGGCGGGGTCGACGGCGACGGGCGCCCCGATGCGCACCGGCAACCGGTCGGCCCACTCGGGTGGGAGGTCGAGCCCGCGGACGCCGCAGGCCCCGGAGAGCAGGCTCGCCCACGTCGTCCGGGCGTCCCCGCCCAGGGGCGTGGTGGCGCCCACCCCGGTGACGACGACGGTGGGGGTTGTCACTGGCATGCGGGGGCTCCTCGCCGGTCGGCTGCGTGGTGGGTGGCCGGGTGCCGGTCCCTCAGAGCTTCCGCTGGATGTACTCGATGATCCCGCCGACCGTGGTGAGCTCCACGGCCTCCTCGTCCGGGATCTTGATCCCCCACTGCGTCTCGGCGGCCGTCAGCAGCTCGACCACCCCCAGGCTGTCGACCTCCAGGTCGGTCTTGAGCGCCGATTCCACGTTGATCTCCTCCTCGGGGATCTCGGCGATCTCCGAGAGCAGCTTGATGAATTCACTCGGCACGGTGCCGGGATCAACGGACATGGCGGGGCCCCTTCCGGAACGGGTTGAGTGGTGTGCGATCGCCGGTTTCGCGGCGCCGGTCGGCGAAGACGGCCTGACCGAATTCTTCGCCCATTACACCCCACGCGGTCGGCGTCCCACAAGCCCGCGCCGTTCGGCCGGTCGGGCGAACAAATCAGTGATCACCGCCGCTTTTCCCTCATCTGGTCCGGTCGGACGGTGTCCGGAAGTACATCGCCGACCGGGTGACCATTCCGGGTGAACGGGTGAGCCGGCTTGTGCGCGAAGTCCCGGCCGGGTCACATTCGAACGGGAAAGGCCGCCGAGCGCAATCCCGATGAATCACCAATGTCGAAGACGGTGTCGAAGATGGGAAGCCGGGTGCTCAGAAAACCAGTGCGCGAAGAAGCGGGGGCGACGTCCGGGGGCGTCGCCCCCTCGCCGGACCGACCGCTCCCGGACTACCCGTTCACCTCCCGCTGGTTCGACAACGAGGGCATCGGGCAGCACTACCTGGACGAGGGGAAGGGCTCGCCGGTGCTGATGCTGCACGGCAACCCGTCGTGGAGCTACCACTGGCGGCACCTGGTCACCGCGCTGCGCGACGACCACCGGTGCGTCGTGCCCGACCACATCGGCATGGGGTGGTCCGATCGCCCCGCCGAGTCCGCCTACCCCTACAGCGCCGCCCGCCGCGTGGCGGACCTGGACAGGCTGGTGGAGCACCTGGTCGAGGCCCGGGGAGCGCCGCGGCACGGGTGGACCCTGGTGGCGCACGACTGGGGCGGACCGATCGGCCTGGCCTGGGCGCGGCGGCACCCCGGGCTCGTCACGCGCGTCGTCGCGCTCAACACGGTCGCCTTCCTCTGGCCGCCGGGCTACCGCCTGCCGTGGTTCCTGCGGCTGATCCGGGACGTGCCCCCGGCCGCCCGGTTCGTCGACCGCACCAACGCCTTCGCCCTGGCGGCGGTGCGGCTGGGCACGACCCGCGGGCTGGGCCGCGCGGCGCGCGAGGCGTACGTCGCGCCCTACGCGCACCGCCGGCACCGCCGGGCGGTGGTCCGGTTCGTCCAGGACATCCCGCTGTCACCGGCCGACCCCGCCTGGGAATTGTTCGGCCCCGACGAGGACCCCACCGCCGGCCTGCCCCTGTTCATCGGTTGGGGCGCCCGCGACCCGGTGTTCGACGACCGCATCCTCCAGGAGTGGTTGCGGCGCTTCCCCGGCGCGGAGGTCCACCTGTACCCGAAAGCCGGTCACTACGTGCTGGAGGACGCCGGGGAGGAGTTGATCCCCGCGATCCTGCGGTTCGTCCGCTCGTCCGACCACGGCTCGCACCGATCCCCACGACCGGGAGGGAAATAGATGTCACGCGATTACGCGCGCGTACGTGCCGTCGCCGTGGAAGTTCCACCGCACGTCGAGACCGAGGCGGAACTGATCGCGGCGATACGCCGGGCGGCCCCCGGGGTGACCGTTCCGCCGCGCACCTTCACGCAGATGTACGGCCTGCACAGCCGGGTGGTCGCCCCGCCGTCGTGCTACCCGTCCGACCTGGCGGCCGCGGCGGCGGTGAAGGCGCTGGACGCGGCCGGCTGGGAGGCCGGGGAACTGGACCTGCTGCTGTTCGCCGCGGTCTCCGAGGACGTGGAGGAGCCGGCGACCGCGCACGTCGTCGCCGACAGGATCGGCGCCAGGTGCCCGGTGTTCGACCTGAAGAACGCGTGCAACAGCGTGCTCAACGCCCTCCAGGTCGCCGACGCCCTCATCCGCACCGACCCGCGCTGCCGCCGGGTGCTGGTGGCCTGCGGCGAGACGCTCTCGCGGCACACCAGGCGCACCATCCGCGACCGGGCGGAACTGCTCGACGCGCTGGCGTCGTACTCGATCGCCGACCTGGGAACCGCCGTGCTGCTGGAAGCCTCGACCACACCGGGCATCATCGCCTCCGGGTTCTCGGCGAACTCGACGGCCTGGCGCGCCGCCACGCTGCCGAACGTCTACGTCCAGCAGAGCATGGGCCACGACGTCGTGGGGGAGGGCGTCGTCCGGTCGCGCGACCTGATGCTCGGGTTCGACGCCAGGATGGCGGGTGAGGTGCTGGAGCTGTGGAAGGAACTCGACCTGAGCCCGGCCGACGTGGCCCTGGTGTGCGTGCACCAGCCCTCGGTGGAGTTCGCCGGCCAGGTGTGCGCGGCGCTCGGCCTCTCCACCGACAAGGTGATCCCCACGGTGTCGCGCTACGGCAACGTCGGCGCCGCCACCCTCCCGCTCCAGCTGCACCTGGCCGAGCAGGCCGGCCGGCTGCGCCGCGGTGACCTGGTCGTCCTGATGGGCGTCGCCAGCGGTGTGAGCGCGGGGCTGATGGTGCTGAAGTGGTGACCCCCGAACCGATCCCCGACCCGACCCCCGGCCCGGTGCCCGACCTCGGCGTGGCCGACACCCTCTCCGCGGCCTTCCTCGCCCGGGTCGGCGTCCACCCCGACCAGGACGCGGTGATCTGCCGCTCGCCGCGCGCAGCACGACCGCGGACCACGTTCGCCGAACTCCGCGAACTCCACCGACGGGCGTCCGCCGCGTTCGCCGCGGCGGGCATCGGCCGCGGCACCAGGACGGCGGTGCTGGTGCGCGACCCGCTGACCCTCATCGGCTCGGTCTACGCCCTCACCGCGCTGGAGGCCGTCCCGGTGCTCCTCGACCCCGGCCTGCCGCTGCGCCGGCTCAAGCGCTGCTTCGACGACGTCGCGCCGGAGGCGTTCCTCGGGGGCGCGGTCGCGCACGCGGCCCGGCGCCTGCTCGGCTGGGGACGCCACACGACGCGCATCACCCTGCGGGACGACTTCGCCCGCACGGCCACCGGCGACGCGCCGGAGCCGGTCGCGCCGGACCTCGACGGCCTGGCGCTCCTCGCCTTCACCTCGGGCTCGACCGGGTCGCCCAAAGCCGTGCAGTACACCCAGCGCCAACTGGCCTCCCAGGTGGCGCACGCGGGCCACGCGCTCGGGGTGACGCCCGGGACCGTGCTGGTGACCGGCTTCGCCCCCTTCGCGCTGTACGGGCCGGTGCTCGGCGCCACCGTCGTGGTCCCGGACATGGACTTCCGCAAGCCCGCGGAGGTGGACCCGCACCGGCTGGCCGCCACCATCGCGGAGACGCGGGCCTCGGTGCTGCTCGGCTCGCCCGCGCTGCTGTCGGTCCTGGCCCGCCACTGCGCGCGGCACCGCGTCGTGCTGGACACCATCACCTGCGTCGCGTCGTTCGGCGCGCCGATCCCCGCCCGGTTGGTCGACCTGCTCGACCGCTGCGTGCCCGGGGAGGCCCGCATCCGCAGCGTCTACGGGGCCACGGAGTGCCTGCCGATCAGCGCCGCCGACCGGCACGACCTGGTCGGCACCAGGCAGGCC
Organism: Saccharothrix sabaoui; assembly: GCF_051756985.1. Lineage (NCBI taxonomy): Bacteria > Bacillati > Actinomycetota > Actinomycetes > Pseudonocardiales > Pseudonocardiaceae > Saccharothrix > Saccharothrix sabaoui. The sequence continues at coordinate 66,526 of NZ_JBPKJK010000015.1, read as the reverse complement.
AGGGAGAACGGGGCGGGGACGTGCCTGGGCAGACCGCTGCCGCACCTGTCGGTGCGCATCGTCCGGCCCGGTGCCGGACCGGTTCCCCGCTGGTCGCCCTCCCTGACCGTCGAGCCCGGGGAGATCGGCGAGATCACCGTGTCCGGTCCCAGCGTGAGCCACGCCTACTTCGGCAGACCGGACGGGAACGCCGCCGCCAAGGTCCGCGACGGTGACGAGGTCGTCCACCGGACCGGCGACCTGGGCCGGGTGGACGCGGAGGGACGGCTGTGGTTCGCCGGGCGCAAGGCCCACCGCGTGCCGACGGGACCGGGGCACCTCGACACCGAACACGTGGAGCCCGCCTGCGACGCCGTGCCCGGCGTGCGCCGCACCGCCCTGGTCGACGCCGGTGTCCCCGTCCTGTGCGTGGAACTCGACGACACCCCGGCGGGTGGCGACGGGAAGGCGGTGGTGACCGCCCTGCGCCGGAGGCTGACCGAGGTGTGCGGCGGCGACGTGGTGCGCGAGGTGCTGGTCCACCCCGGCCTCCCCGTCGACATCAGGCACAACGCCAAGATCGACCGGGACCGGCTGGCGCGGTGGGCGCGCCGGCGGGTGCGCGGGGCGGTGCGGCGATGAGGACCCTGGTCACCGGCGGCGGCGGGTTCCTCGGCCGGGCGATCTGCCGCCGACTGCTCCTCGACGGGCACTCGGTGCGCAGCTTCGGGCGCGGCCACGACGGCGAACTGGCCGAGTGGGGCGTCGAGCAGCACCGCGGGGACCTGCGCGACCCGACGGCCGTGTCGGCCGCCGCGGAGGACTGCCAGGCCGTGGTCCACGCCGGGGCGAAGGCGAGCGCCTGGGGCCCTCGACGGGAGTTCCACGACGTCAACGTCCTCGGGACGCGGCACGTCGTGCAGGCCTGTCACGACCGCGGCGTCGGCGTCCTCGTGCACACCTCCAGCGCCAGCGTGGTCTTCGGCGGCTCCGACCTGACCGGCGCCGACGAGGCGACCCCGTACCCCGCGAAGCACCTGGCCGCGTACCCGTGGTCCAAGGCGCTGGCGGAGAAGGTGGTCATGGCCGCCACGGGACCCCGGCTGGCCACCACCGTCCTGCGGCCCCACCTGATCTGGGGGCCGGGTGACCCGCACTTCCTGCCGCGCCTCCTGCGCGCCGCCCGCCGACCGCTGCCGTTGATCGGCGACGGCGACAACGAGGTCGACACCCTCTACGTGGACAACGCCGCCGAGGCGCACCTGCTCGCGTTGCGCCGGCTGACCACGTCGACCGCGACGACCGGGAAGGCGTACTTCCTCAGCCAGGGCGAGCCGGTGGCGCTGCGCGCCATGGTCGAAGGGCTGGTCGGGGCGGCGGGCCTCCCCGTCACCTTCCGCCGCCTGCCCCCGCGCCCGGCCTACGCGGTGGGCGGGATCATGGAACTGCTCTGGAAGCTCGCGGGCAGCCGGTCGGGACCACCCCTGACCCGTTTCCTGGCCGCCGAACTGGCGACCTCGCACTGGTTCGACATCACCGCCGCCAAGGACGAGCTGGGGTTCGCACCGGAGATCAGCACCCGGCAGGGACTGGCGTTGCTGGAGTGCTTCCTCCGCTCCACCGGCGGCCGGTGACGGGCACGACCGCCGAGCGGCAGCCAGGTCCACCTACCCTTCGTCACGGAGGAGCGCCAGGACGAGCACCGCCGATCCGCACCTGTGTCGCGCTCGGTGCGGCACGGACTTCCACGACGCGCCCGCCGCGACGTCCGGCGCGTGGTCGATCCGGCCGGCGTGCTGCTCGTGGGGCGGCCACCGCGACCGCGGACCCGGCCGTCATGACGAGGCGGGGCCCGCGCCGGTCCGGCACCCGGCCCAGGGGCACCCCGACGGCGGCCGGGACGAGCAGGCCGAGCGAGAACCCGGCGGTCACCGCGGACAGCCCGTGCTCGCGCTGATGGACGGCGCGAGCACGGGGAAGGCGTAGTGGAGGACGCCCCAGCCGGTGACCCGGGTCAGGCACAGCACCACCAGGACGCGGCGCAGCCCGGCGCCCCCTCGATCGCGCCGGGCTGCCGGACCTCAGGACCGCGCACCCGGCGCGGCCGGCGTCAGCTCGGCGACCGCGGGTGCGCCGCAGCAACCCCCGGACACCTCCGGCTCGGCCACGTCGAAGACGCCCGAGCCGCCGCACACGCCGGTCTTGGGCAGCACCAGTTCGACCTTGCGCGCGCTCTCGTGGTCCCCGGCGATCTCGGCGACGACGCTGCGGACCTGCTCGTAGCCGGTGAGGGCGAGGAAGGTCGGCGCGCGGCCGTAGCTCTTCATGCCGACCAGGTAGACGCCCGGCTCGGGGTGGCGCAGCTCGTCCGCGCCGTGCGGGTAGACGGTGCCGCAGGAGTGCGCGTTCGGGTCGATCAGCGGGGCGAGCTTCGTCGGGGCCTGGAGCACGGGGTCGAGGTCGAGCCGGACCTCGGACAGCCACGAGTGGTCGGGGCGGAACCCGGTCAGCGCCACGACCTCGTCCACCGCCTCCACCCGGTGCCCGTCCTGCGAGACCAGTGCCAGGCGGTCGCCGTCGCGTTCCACGGCCGCGGTGCGGAAGCCGGTCACGACCTCGACGTGCCCGGCGCGGACCGCCTCCCGCGCCTGGAGCCCGAGCGCGCCGCGCGCGGGGAGCTGGTCGGCCTCACCGCCACCGAAGGCGTTGCCGACCGCGCCGCGGCGCAGCAGCCACGTGACGTGCGTGCCGGGGTGCTCCTCGGCCAGTCCCGCCAGCGCGACCAGCGCGGTGAGCGCCGAGTGGCCGCTGCCCGCGACCGCGACCCGCCTGCCCGCGTACCGCCCGACCTCGGCGGCCACGTCCGGGACGCGGTAGGTGATCCGGTCGGCCGCCGCGCGTTCGCCGACGGCGGGCAGGCCGTCGCCGCCCAGCGGGTTGGGGGAGCCCCACGTGCCGGAGGCGTCCACGACCGCGCGGGCGGTGATGCGCTCCTCGCCGTCGGCGGTCTCCACGTGCACGGTCAGCGGCTCGACGTCCCGCCCGGCGTCCACCACGCGGTCCCGGCCGCGACGGGCCACCCCGACGACGCGGGCGCCGAACCGCACGTGCCCGCCCAACGCCCCGGCCAGCGGCACCAGGTACTCCGACACCCACTCGGCCCCGGTGGGGTACTCCTCGCCCTTCGGTGCCGTCCAGCCCGCGCCGTCCAGGAGACGCCGTGCGGCCGGGTCGACGAGTTCGGACCACCGCGAGAACAGCCGCACGTGGTTCCACCGGGCCACCGCCGCGCCGGCCTGTGCGCCCGCCTCCAGCACCAACGGTCGCTCGCCGCGCTCCAGCAGGTGGGCCGCCGTCGCCAACCCGACCGGTCCGCCACCCACCACGACCACCGGAAGCTCACTCACGGCCCACCTCTTTCATCGGTTTTCATCGATCGAACGAGATGAATGTATCGAGCGAAGTCGATAGATGCAACCATCGGTTCCGGTCGATAGACTGCGGAGCATGACGATGACTGCGCCCGCGGCGGGGTTGGACCTCCAGGACGCGACCACCTACGCCGAGTGGTTCGCCTGCCTGGCGGACCCGACCAGGGTGCGGCTGCTGCACACCGTCGCCACGCGGCCCGGCGAGATCACCGTGGGCGCGTTGACCGAGGCGCTGGGCATCAGCCAGTCCACCTGCTCGCACCACCTGCGCAAGCTCGCCGACGTCGGGTTCGTGCGGCTGCGCAAGGAGGGCACCGCCACCCTGGTCTCGGTCAACCCGGCCTGCTGCACCGGCCTGCCGCACGCCGCCGACGCGGTCATGGGCACCATCGTCACCCGCCCGTGCTGCCCGGCCGACCTGCCCGCCGACGTCACCGTGCGCGCCATGACCGACGACGACTGGGCCGACGTGCGCCGCATCTACGGCGAGGGCATCGCCACCCGCAACGCCACCTTCGAGACCGAGACCCCCAGCCGCCGCACGCTGGAGGCCAAGTGGCTGCCCGGGCACCGCTGGGTCGCCGAGGTCGACGGCCGGGTGGCGGGCTGGGCCGCCGCCACCCCCGTCTCGACCCGCGAGTGCTACTCCGGCGTCGCCGAGACCTCCGTCTACGTCGGCGACGGCGTGCGCGGCCGGGGCGTGGGCAAGTCGTTGCTGCACAAGCAGGTCACCGCCGCAGACGAGGGCGGCCTGTGGACGCTGCAGACCGCGATCTTCCCCGAGAACCGGGCCAGCATCGCCCTGCACCACGCCTCCGGCTTCCGCACCGTCGGCGTCCGCGAACGCATCGCCCGGCACCACGGCGTGTGGCGCGACACCGTCATGCTCGAACGCCGCGCCGGCTCCCCCTCCGCCCCCACCTGCTGACCGGACACCTCGGGGCGACTGCGTCGACCACGACCTCGTTCACGGCACCGCTCGCCGGCCGTTCCGCGGTACGACCATGCCGATCGCTTGGGCAGGCAAGTCCGTGCGCGGCCTGTTGCGACCGGTGACCTGCGACGATGACTTTTCGAGCGGCACGACTCCGACCGGCTGCCGGCTGCCGGTGAAGCGGCGCGACCGCGCCCGTTGGGTGTTCCTCGGCGACGCGGGTGTTGCCGTGCTCCGGGGTCAGGGGCGCGGCAGCAGGCCCACCAGCGACGTGGTGATCGCGGTCCGCAGGGCGGTCCGCAGGTCGACGTGGTGCACCGCGAGCGCCGGCTCGGACTCGTAGACGGCGAGCAGGCTCGGCGGCGGCGAGGTGTAGGAGGACAGCGCGCCGGCCGTGATCAGGGTGTTCAGGCAGAACAGCTCCGCGCGGTCGCCGACCTCGGGCAGGTGCCGCCGGACGAGGTCGGTCATCGCCGCGAGGTTGGCCAGTGAGGCCCGCTTGTGCCGGCGGACCACCTCGACCGAGACGTTGTGCTCCAGGACCCCGCCCTGCGCGCCGAAGAGGTCGCAGAGCACCGTCTGGGCGGCGAGCGAGCGGCTGAGCACGTCGGCGGCCTGCTCCGCCCGTTCCAGCGCGGACCGGGCCGGGTCGACACCGCGGGCCAGTTCCCGCTCCAGCCCGGCCAGCCAGGTCGTCGTGCGGTGGTCCATCAGGTCGAGCAGCACGGCCTCGCGGGACTCGAAGTAGCGCAGCACCGCCGTCTTGGCCAGGCCGACCCGTCGGCTCAGCTCGTTGAGGGTCACCTGCGCCACCGGCATCTCGTCGAGCATCGCCGAGGTCGTCTCCAGGATCGCCCGGCGCCGGATCTCCCGCTGCTCCTCGCTGCGCGCCCGCTGGAACGTCATGGGGCCGAGCCTAGCTGCGGTACCGGCGGTCCCTTGACAGTGTACCGGCGGTACATTACCGTCCGAACGGTAAGTTACCGACGGTACATTAGGAGTCCGGATGAAGTGGACCGAGCAGCAGATCCCGTCCCAGCAGGGCCGGGTGGCCGTGGTCACCGGCGCCAACACCGGACTGGGCTTCGAGACCGCCCGGCGGCTCGCCGAACGCGGGGCCTCGGTCGTGCTGGCCGTGCGCGACCCGGAGAAGGGCGAGCGGGCCGCCGCCCGGATCGACGGCGACGTCTCCGTGCGGGAACTGGACCTGACCTCGCTGGACTCGGTGCGCGCCGCCGCGGCCGGCCTGCGCGCCACCCACCCGCGGATCGACCTGCTGATCAACAACGCGGGCGTGATGTACACCCCGAAGCAGACCACCCGCGACGGCTTCGAGGTGCAGTTCGGCACCAACCACCTGGGCCACTTCGCGCTCACCGGGCTGCTGCTCGACCTGCTGCTGCCCGTGCCCGGCTCCAGGGTGGTCACGGTCAGCAGCACCGGCCACCGCATCCGCGCGGCCATCCACTTCGACGACCTGCAGTGGGAGCGCTCCTACAGCCGGGTCGCCGCATACGGCCAGTCGAAGCTCGCCAACCTGATGTTCAGCTACGAGCTGCAACGCAGGCTCGCCGCGCACGGCACCACCACCGCCGTGGCCGCGCACCCCGGCATCTCCGGCACCGACCTGGCCCGCAACGCCCCGGCGGTCACCCGCAGGCTCATCACCTGGCTCGCCCCCGTGGTCGGCCAACCCGCGTCGGCGGGCGCGCTGCCCACCCTGCGGGCCGCCACCGACCCCTCCGTCCTCGGCGGGCAGTACTACGGCCCCGACGGGTTGGCCGGGGGACGCGGCTACCCGACGCCGGTCACCTCCAGCCCCGCGTCCTACGACCTGACCGCGCAGCAACGCCTCTGGACCATCTCGGAAGACCTCACCGGCGTGCGCTTCCCGGTGGGCCGGGCCGTCGCCGCCTGACGAGGCTCGCGCCCGGACCGGACCCACCCCCTGTCGAACCGGGTGAGCACGCGCTACGTGTTGATGCCCAAGGGAGAACGTTCATCCGCAGATGCCGTTCCAGGGGGAATTGATGATCAACCACCGATTACGTGCGCGGATCGCCGTCCCGGCAACCGCCGCGGCCCTGTTGGGAGCGCTTGCGACACCTTCACACGCCCGGGTGCCGCAAGTCGGAATCCCTCCATCGGGGCAGTGCAGTTCGGACAGCGGCCCCGCAGTCGAAGAATCACTCGAGAAAACCATGACCTTGGCCGTCGCCGGCAGCGACCTGTACTCGCCGGTGCCGGTCCTGTCGCGCTCGCGGCTCGCGATCGGCTTCCACGACCGGTCATCCGGGACCACGTGCTACTACAACGCCGACAGGCAGTTCAAAACCGCCAGCATCGTCAAGGTCCTCATCGCGGTCGCACTGGAGTGGAAGGCCCAGGAGGAACTTCGCCCGGTCGACCCGGACACGGCTGCGAAGATGCGGACGATGATCACCAGCACGGCTGGTGGCGGCCCGTACGGCAACGCTTCCACCGGTGCCGCCGCCGAACTGTGGAGGATCGTCCACCACGACGACGAGCACCGGGTCCCGTACCTGGGCGAGGTCATCGACAGGATCGGGCTCCGCGGCACCGTGCCCGATGGCGAGAACGAATTCGGCACGACGTTGACCACCGCGCGCGACCAGGTGGCGCTGTTCAAGTTCCTGACCTCGCCGAACGAGGAGTTCCTCGGCAGGAACCGCAGGACGCACGTCCTCGAGTTGCTGGTCGAAGCGGCGACGAAGTACGGGTGGGGTACCCACAACGCGGCGCCGGCGGGGGCCACGACCGCGAACAAGATCGGCTACGACAAACTCGGCGGGCGGCCCGTCAGTCCTCTTCCGTGGGTGCCGAAGAAGGCGTCCGATATCGCGACCGCCTACCACACCAACGCCGTCGGGGCGATCTACGGGGGAGCGGGAGGCGGGAACTACGACTACCAGATGGCCGTGTTGACCGACACCAACAACCCCGTCTCCGGCCAGTTGCGGATCAACGCAGTGGCGAGTGCCTTCAACAAGGCGATGGCGCGTGGACTGCCGGTGCCGCGGACCGGTGCCGCGACCACGACGCCCGGTCCGCCCGGTCGGGCGACCCTGCGCCCCAGCGCGCCGCCGGTCCAACCCCCCGCCAAGCCGTACCGGATCACGTTCGAGCCGACCGGGAAGTGCGTCGACAACCACAAGGGGCTCGCCCGGTCCTCCAACAAGGTCCAGCAATGGGCTTGCGCGCGTCCGGGCGATCCCGACACCGACAACCAGCGCTGGTCCTTCGAGTGGGACGGCGACGGAAGCGGCTTCGCGAAGATCCGCAACAGCGGTACCGGGATGTGCCTGGACGTACAAGGGCACAGCACGGACAACGGCGCGGCCGTCGTGCTGGAGCAGTGCTCCAACGCCACGTCGTGGAAGGGGACCCTCGTGCACGACGGCGACATCGACCACTACGAGCTGCGTCCCAGGAGCGCCGAGGGCAAGTGCCTCGACCTCCCGCGCTCGTCGAAGGCCGACGGCGTCCAGCTCCAGCAGTGGGATTGCGTGAGCGGGAACCACCAGCAGCACCTCACCTGGAGCCAGTGAGCGGAGGCGGGCCATGCGGGGCGTACTGCGCGTGCACTTCACGGCCGAGGACCTGGCCAGGACGAGGGTCGCGCCCGCACCGGACCCGATGTGGGAGCTGGTGATGAGCGTCCACAAGCTGCGCACGACAACCGGGGGCCTGGCCTACCGGGCGTGGCGGGGGCAGGCGCTGCCCGCCCTCGCCACGCCGCGGAAGCGGACGGGGGAGCCCTTGCTGAGGCAACTCGTGCCGCGACGTGGGGACTTCCCCGACTTCATCACACCGGTCGAGTCGGTGGACGGGTTCGAGCACGGCCTGGACGCCGTGCTGCGGACACCGCGCGCCCGGCTGCTGCGCGAGGTCGAGTTCCTGGCGCGGCAACGCCGGCTGCCCGGTTGGATGGCGGACCTGGCACTGGGCAGACCCGCGGTGCTCGACGACGTGGCGAGCTCGTTGCGCTCGTACCACGACCGGGTCATCGAGCCCTTCTGGGACGTGGTGCGGGCGCACACCGACGCGGACCGCGCGCTGCGCGCCCGCGCGTTCCTCGACGGTGGTGTCGAGGGGGTGCTCGACAGCCTCCGGCCCGCGCTCCGGTGGAACTCCCCCGTGCTGGAGGCCGAGTACCCGGTCGACTGGGACGTCCCCCTCGAAGGCCGCGGTGTGCTGCTGATCCCGAGTTACTTCTGCTGGAACAACCCCGTGACGCTGATCGACAAGTCGATCCCCGTGCCGGTGCTGGTCTACCCGGTCGACCACGACCTCACCATGACCTCGGCGAACGGCCCGTTCGCCGCCATGCCCGCGGACAGGCGACTCGGCGCGCTGCTCGGGCACACCCGCGGCCGGGTCCTCGTCACGTTGGCCGACATGCACACGACGGGCGAGCTGGCCCGTCGGCTCGGCCTGTCCCCGGCGGCGGTAAGTCAGCACACCACCGTCCTGCGGGACGCGGGCCTCGTCACCACCCGGCGGGACGCCAACCGGTCGCTGCACGTCATCAGCCCACTCGGTAGAGCGCTGATGTCAACGGCGACAGGTACCTGACCAGCGTTTTTCGACTTACGGCGAAGGTTGGTGCACGCCGAGGCGCCGTTCACCAGGCTGTGGACATGACATACACCCGAAAAGGCGCACGAGCACTTCTCCACGCCCTGATCGTCGTCCTCGCGCTGGTCTTCGCGGCGGCACCGGCGATCGCGGTGTCCACGCCGGAACAACCCGGTGCGGTGGCGGCGTGGGACGACCGGACCGGCGAGGAGTTGTCGTCGTGGGAGTGCGACTGGAACAACGTCTGCTTCTGGCCCGAGTACAACGGGGTGGGCGCGCGCTGCATGTGGAGCGTCGACGACCCCAACTGGACGAGCGGGAGCGTCACCTGTTCGTGGGCGGCGGTGCTGAACGCCCGCTCGGTCATGAACATGAAGTCGACGGCCAACGGCGGCGGGATCGGCGTCGTCTACTACAAGAAGTCGAACAACAGCGACCGCGCGGGGTGCACCAGACCGGAGCACGGCGGCAACCTGTCCGGCACGTACCAGATCCGCTCGCACCGGTGGATGCCCAGCGGCGGCTGCGGTTGAACCCGAGGTAGACCCCCGGCGTGAAAGCCGGGCAGGGGGGTCGGTGGGGAGCGCACCCGCGCTCCCCACCGGGCGCGATGCCTCGGTGGTCGTGAAGCACCTCTCCGTTCCTCAGCCGGACGGTAGGTCGACCGGCCTGATCGATGTGTGTGCGCAGAACTCGGACGAACACCACCTCCACGGACTGGGGCAGGACGTCCATCAGGATCGGGCGGTGGCCTGGTCGAACTGAAGTGCCCATCGCGCGGACAGGTGTCCCGAGACCGATGCGCACCACGCCGTTCACCGCGGTCCCGCACAGGTGTCACCAACCGGTGCTCACGCGGCACCTCGGGAAGTGCGTCCGTTGTACCGTGAATTCGAAGGCTGTGCGTCAGGGCAAGTGGATGTCTTCCAATCGGTGCAGAACGTTTTCGGCTCGACGGTGCTCTCCGCCTGCCGTGTACGCGGCGTAGGCCTGCTGTAGATGGGCGCGTGCGGTGGGCAGGTCGCCGAAGTCCTCGGCCATCAGGCCGAGCCGTCGGTGTGCCCGCCCCTCCAGGTCGTGCAGATCGATCTGTCGGCAGATCTCGATGGTGACCTGGTAACAGGAGTTCGCTTTTTCGGTTTTCCCTTGGCTGCGCGCCAGTATGCCCATGCTGAAGTGGATCTGGGCCTCGCCCGCACGGTCACCCGCTGCGCGGTACGCCGCTCGTGCCTGGTGGTAGTGCTTCCACGCGGAGTGGAAGTCGTTCTCGCGTCGGGCGAGCGATCCCAGGTTGTGCAACGCCCGTGCCCGGCCGCGGTGGTCGCCGAGGTCCTGGCTGAGGGCCGCGGCGGCGTCGAACCGCTCTCGCGCGGCGGTGTGGTGCTTCATCTCGCGGTGGATCCGGCCGAGGCCTCGGAGCGCCTTCGCACGGCTGGAGGAGTCGTCCAGCCGTGCGGCGGCGTCGAGGGCCAGTTCGTAGGAGGCGAGCCCGTCCTCTCCGTGGCGGCGGCGGTAGAACAGGAAGGTGCCCATCGCGAACGCAAGCCGCAACACCTGGTCGTAGTGGCCCTCCCGGTGGGCGAGTGCGATGGCGCCGACGAGGTTGGTCCGCTCTACCTCCAACCACGCGTGGGCTTGGTGGCGGGTCCGGATCGACGGGCGTTGCCGTTGGGTGAGCTCGGTCGCGTTCACGTAGAAGTCGATCAGGCGCAGGATCGCGGTCTGCCTGTTGTCGTCGGATTCGTCTGTCGTCACCCGATCCGCGGCGTACAGCCGCAGCAGGTCGTGGAACCGGAACCAGCCGCGCGGTTCACCCGGTTCGATCACGTGGGCGCGGCGCAGCCCGTTGAGCAGCTTCCCGGTCTCGCGTGACGGCAGGTCCGCCAGTGCGGCAGCCGCCTCGGTGCTGACCTGCCTGCCGGGATTGAGCGACGAGAGCCGGAACAGGCGCGCTTCGGCGGCCCCGAGGCGGGCGTAGGACAGGTCGAACGCCGCGCGCACGGCGAGATCGTCGTGGTAGGTCAGCTCGTTGAGCCTTGTCGTCGCCTCGCGCAACGACCCGGTCATCTCGGTGAGCGGCAGTTGCGGGTCGTCGGACAGCAGTGCGGCGATGATGCCCAACGCCAACGGCAGTCGTCCGCACAGCGTGGCGATCTCTCCCGCCGTGTCGACGTCATCCGCGACCCTCCGGTCGGTCGGATCGGCGGCCCGCAGGACGTTGTCCAGCATCGCCACCGAGTCGGCCTCGGTCAGCACGTCGAGCGGGATCTTCCGTGAGCCCTGCAAGCCGCCCAGCGTGTGCCTGCTCGTCACCAGTACCCGGTGCGTGGCGACAGGGGGCAGCAGCGGTACGACCTGCTCCACCGATGAGGCGTTGTCCAACAAGATCAGCATCGGCGCGGCGTGTTCGGCCAGTCTGGTGCGGTAAAGCGCCTCGCGGGCCGCCTGTTCCGCCGGTACCTGTCCGACCGGCACGCCCAGTGCGTGCAGGAAGATCGACAGAGCCGTTCGGGGCTCGACTCGCGAGGCGGGCGAGTAGCCCTGCAAGTCGACGAACAGCACACCTCCGGGAAACCTGCCCGCCTCGATGGCGTCGTGCGCCGCCTTGACCGCCAGCGCGGTCTTGCCGACGCCCGCCAGGCCCATGAGGGTGGACACCACGACCGGGCGGGTGGAGTGCAAAGCCTCGGCAATCAACGCGAGATCGACCGCTCGGCCGGTGAACGCCGCGTCGATCGGCGGCAGCCCGACCAGTGCCGTCACAACGGGAGCCTGCAGGTGGACATTCCTGGCCTGGAGCACCATCCCGTGCACGTTCCCGGACAGCTCGTTGCGCGCGAGGTCGGGTGCACCACGTGCAACGCTGTCCATGAGGGCAGTCAACCAGGCCCTGATCGCCGTTGGACCGCAAAAAGCGGCGTTGATGCCCGTTCCCGAGTTGGAGCCGGTCAAGGAACCTCTAGTGCGCGGACGGGATGTCCAGCCACGGCAGGACCAGCGGGTTTTCGCCCGGGTCGCGTTCGGCGGACGGAGTCGTGCCGGACGGCCATTCCGCGTCGCGCCACGCCTTGTACGCCAGCCCGTCGGGACCCGGAAGCCCGTGGACGTCGCGCAACGCCACCACGCAGCGCGCCGCCATCGCGGCGTACTCCGCCGTCAACGCGGGCAGTGGCGAAGAGCAGGTCCAGTTCGGCGGGTCGATGCCGGTCGGCGGTGTCCACCCGGCCTCGGCCATGCGGCTGTACCCCGCGGATGGCGCCCCCGCCGCCTCGCAGTGCAGCTCGTGCTCGCCGCCGGCGAACTGCACGAACACCCGCGGGTCGGCCCGGGAGAAGACGACCAGGAAGACCCGGTCGGACACCTCCCGCAGCGCCTCGGTGAGACCGCCGCCGAACGCCTCCCAGTCGGACACCCCGGTCACCTGCCTTCCGGGGTGAGGAACCGGACCGCCACGGACCTCGACAACAGCGTGATGGTGACCTGGGCGGTCTCCACCTCCCAGGTCGCGTCGGTGCACCCGCGGTCGCGCCTGAGGGACGGGCGTCCCAGCCGGGCCGCCCCTTCGCGCACCGCCAGCGTGAAGAGGTCGCCGAGGAAGGCCCTCGTCGCCGGTGTCTCCTCCGCGACCACGTCCGTGATCCGGAAGCGCACGGACGACACGGTGTCGATGCCGGACATCGACACCCCCGGTGGGGTGAAGGCCGGGTTGACCAGGTACCCCAGCCCGTCCTCGACCTCGATCACCCAGCCGAGGCGGTCGACCGCCCTCCGCTGGGCGTCGGCGCGGGACACCGGCCAGGGGATGCCGGCCCAGAAGTCGACGGTCTCCCAGACCTCGGTGGGGGACATCGCGGAGTGGTCCACGTCAGCCGCCGGAGCACGGGTCGTGGGCGAGGACGGGCGTGCTGATCCCGTCGCGGATCGCCCTGCTCGTCCTCGTGGCCGGGCTGCATTGCTCTGTCACGGGAACCTCCTGCGGGCTACCTTAGGACGGGCCGGGTCCGGTGTTCCCGGCCCGGCGGCCGGCCCGGCCGTGATCGTCACGCCTTCCCCGCGACCGCTGTGGATCGCGTGGGCGCGGTGAGTGACCTCCGGGTCGTCGCCTCGGTCAGTGCGGGCGGCGCAGCCCGTCCAGCACGAGGGTGACGAGACCGTCGGCCTGAGTCCGCCAGTCGGGGCGATCATGAGCCGCGCTGATGCCGTGCAGTGCGACCACCACGGCACCCGCGTCCACGTCGTCGCGCAGGGCGCCGCTCCGCACCGCGGCGGCCACCAGGTCGGCGACGGCCTGTTCCAGCGCCCGACCGCCCTCGGTCAGGGCGCCTGAGCGGTCGGCCATGAGCGTGGCCAGCGTCCGGGCCAGGCCCTTGTGGGCGTCTATGTGGTCGACCATGCCGTGCAGGAACGCCTCCAGGGCCTCCATCGCGGGCAGGGTGGCCTGGAGTCGGCGGGCGCGGGAGCACAGCGCCGCGACCTCCCCGTGGTAGACCGCCTCGGCCAGTGCCTCGCGGGTGGGGAAGTGGCGGTACAGCGTGCCGGTGCCCACCCCGGCGAGGCGGGCGAAGTCGTCGAAGCGCAGGTCGAAGAACTCCCCGGCGTCGAAGACCTCCCGTGCCTTGGCGATCAGGGCGTCGCGGTTGCGCCGGGCGTCGGCCCGCAGCGGCTTGTCGGCGGTCATGCGCTTCCTCGCGTTGACAAGTGGAGATTATCTCCATATGTTGAAAGTGGAGATGATCTCCAGATCAATCGTACCCCACGAGGTGCATCGTGAAGATCCTGATGTTCGGCCGTGGCGTGATCGCCACCGTCTACGGCTGGGTCCTGGAACAGGCGGGGCACGACGTCGAGTTCTACGTCCGGCCGGGCCGCGCGGCGACGTACGGGGACGGGGTGGACCTCGACCTGATCGACACGCGGCGCCGGGGTCGCGCTCGGCGCGTCGTCGGGAAGTGGCCGGTGCGCTACCGCGAGGCGCTGGAGCCGGACCACGACTTCGACCTGATCGTGCTCAGCGTGCCGCACCACCGCCTCGCGGGGGCGACGGGCTTCCTGGCCCCGCGGGTCGGCCGGGCCACGGTGCTGGTCTTCGGCAACGTCTGGGCCGAGCCGCAGGCCGCGATCGGCGACCTCCCCGCCGACCGGGTCGCCTGGGGCTTTCCCCAGGCCGGTGGAGGCTTCGGCGCGGACGGCGTGCTCCACGGGGCGCTGCTGCCGTCGGTGGTCTTCGGCACCCTCGGCCGGCCCCCGACCGAGCGGGAACTGGCCGTGCGCCGGGTGTTCCGCGAGGCCGGGCTCCGGCTCAAGGAGCGGCCCGACTTCCGCGGCTGGCTGTGGGTCCACTTCGCGTCGGACGCCGGCATGTTCTCGCAGGGCCTGCGGCTGGGTTCCCTGTCCGGGTTGGTCGGGTCGACGCGCGACTTCCGCGAGGCGCTGCTGGCCGGCCGCGAGCTGTTGTCACTCGTCGAGGCGCGCGGCGTCGACCTGCGACGCCACCGGGGCGGTGTGCTGCTGTTCCGGGCGCCCACCTGGCTGACGGCTCCAGCGCTCGCCTGGCTGACCGCGCATGTCGCGCTCGCGCGCGTGAGCCTCGCGGCGCACTCCGACCCCGACGCCGAGGAACCGCGTGAGGTCTGCCGGGACACCCTGGCCGAAGCACGGCGGCTGGGCATCCCGGTACCGCGACTGGAGGCGGCGGAACCGCACTTCGCCCGTGAGAACAGCCGGTGACCGACCTCTTCTGCCTGTCCGTGACGTCGTGGAAAGGAAAGTCATGACCACCGCCGGGAAGCACGAGTTCCCCATGGCCCGTACGTGCCCGTTCACCCCACCGCCGGCGTACGAGGAGATCCGCGAGGAGGAGCCGGTCTCGCGGGTTCGCCTGCCCGACGGCGGGTGGGCCTGGGTGGTCAGCCGCCACGAGGACGTGCGAACCGTGTTGAACGACCGGCGGTTCAGCGCCGACCGGCAGCACCCGGACTTCCCGGCGCTGGTCGAGGGCGAGGCGGCGTCCCGGCGGCCGGACGAGGAGCGCATGCTGATCGCGATGGACGCGCCCGAGCACGGGCCGGCGCGCAGGGCCGTGCTCGGCGAGTTCACGGTGCGCCGGCTGGAGGCGCTGCGGCCGCGAATCCAGGAGATCGTCGACGAGCGGATCGACGCGCTGCTGGCCGGGCCGCGACCCGCTGACCTGGTGGACGCGCTGTCGCTGCCGGTCCCGTCGCTGGTGATCTGCGAGGTGCTGGGCGTGCCCTACGCCGACCACGAGTTCTTCCAGGAGCACACGGTGAAGGTGATCAGGCAGTCGACGCCGCCCGAGGAGCGGTGGGCGGCCGTGCAAGCCGTCCAGGACTACATGGTCGACCTGATCGCGGAGAAGGAGGAGGACCCGCCGGACGACCTGCTCGGGCGGCAGATCGTCAAGCTGCGCGCGGACGGCACCTACCGGCGGGCGTCGCTGGCCAACATGGGCTTCCTGCTGCTCGTGGCCGGCCACGAGACGACGGCGAACATGATCTCGCTGTCGACCGTGGCGTTCCTGCGGAACCCGGAGCAGCTCGCGATGATCAAGGCCGACCCGGTCAGGACGCTCGACGCGGTCGAGGAGATGCTGCGGTACTTCACGATCGTCGACGTGGCGACGGCTCGGCTGTGCGTCGAGGACGCGGAGGTCGGCGGGCAGCTGATCCGTGCCGGCGAAGGAGTGCTGGCGCTCGGCTACTCGGCCAACCGGGACCCGAGGGCGTTCGAGAACCCGGACGAACTCGACATCGCGCGTGGCGCGCGCCACCACGTCGCGTTCGGCTTCGGGCCGCACCAGTGCCTGGGGCAGAACCTGGCCCGGATGGAGCTGCAGATCGTGTTCGACACGCTGTTCCGCCGCGTCCCCACGCTGGAGCCGGCGGTGGACGTGGACGAGCTGCCGTTCAAGGACGACGCGAACATCTACGGCCTGTACCGGCTCCCGGTGACCTGGTAGCGGACGAACCACCACCCCCACCTCGGGAGGAGAGGTCATGAGGATCATCGCGGACACCGGCAGGTGCGTCGGTGCCGGGCAGTGCGTGCTCACCGAGCCCGAGCTGTTCGACCAGGGCGAGGACGACGGCACGATCATCGTGCTGAACGAGACGCCGGAGGGCGAGCTGGTCGAGAAGGCCCGCGAAGCGGTGCACCTGTGCCCCGGCCAGGCCCTCTACCTGGAGGAATGAGGCAGTCATGGCCGGGGCTGCCGGCCGGACCCCGGTACGCCGAGCCAGTGCTGTCGGCGCCCAGTGCCGGGGACTCACCTCCGGTTCATGCAGTCCACCCAGGACTCGGTGGTGACGACGATGTCGGTCGGGAGGGTTTCGGTCACGGTCCCGTCCGACACCCGGATGTGCGCGTGGTAGGTCGCCAGTGGCACTGACGCGGGCCCTTGCACGCCGACGAACCCGTTGACGTCGATCGAGCCGTCGGGGTCGTGGAAGTTGGAGCCCGGTGGGAGGTGGTGCTCGGTGGCGGTCCAGCCGGGAGGCAGGTCGCGCATCCCGTACTGGAGGTCGGTGGTCCACTCCCCGCTCACCACGAAGATGAAGTAGGAGGCGTGGGTCCTCCCGTCGGGACCCTGCTGAACGCACATCCGGCTGGTCCTGTCGAACTGCTCCAGCTGCCACGTCCGGGTCTGCGATGCCGCCTGCGCCGACGCGACGACGGACGCGCCGACCAGGGACAGCAGGAGCACCGAGGCCAGGACGAGCACCGATCTGACGATCCGGAACACCACTCTCACCGAATCCCTCCCGAAACTGGTGTGAACACGCTTCGGTCCACGCTAGCGACCGGGTTTCAGGGATCTCTGAGGCGACTTGTCACGTGGGGCAGGACCACCGCGACCGGCCGGTGGTCAACCGGACCGGCCGCTGGTCACCTCAGGTGGTGATGGGGTGGGAGCGGATCGGTGAGCACGGCCACGTCTCGTCGCTCACGGTACGGGCTTGAGCGCCGCGAGGGTCCGCAGCGTGTCGTAGGAGCGTTGGATGAACGTGCCGCGCAGGGTCGCACCGGCGTTGGTCAGGCTCACCAGGGCGGTGCCCGTTTGCGGGCTGAACCCGGTGAAGGCGGTGAACCCGCAGGTTCCGCCCGAGTGGAACAGCAGGTCGTGGTCCGGCTTCGTCCGCTGGAACCACGCGAGGCAGAGGTGACCGTTGTCCGCCAAGGGGATTCGGCGGCGGGTGACGTCGGCGAGTGCCGAGGCCAGTGGTGTGGCGCGGGGGGTGAGGTGTGCGGCGAGGTAGTCGAGCATGTCGCGCGGGGTGGAGCGAAGTGCTCCGGCGGCGGGCAACCCGGGGATGTGCCACGGTGGCAGTGGCCTGCCGCGCCGGTGCCCGACGGCCTGGGGGGTCGGGGTGCTGCCGGTGCCGGTCAACCCCAGGGGGTGCAGGACCCGGTCGGTGAGCAGGCGTTCGAACGGGAGGTCGGCGGCTTCGGCCAGCGACCACCCGAGCAGCCCGACGCCGAGGTTGGAGTAGTGGAACCGGGAACCCGGTGCCGATCGCAACCGCGCACGGGCCAGCCCGGTTCGGATTTGTGCCGGCCCCAGGTCCCGGTAGGGGTTGGCGAACCAGGTCCGCAGCACCCTGGGCATCGTCGTGAGCGGTACCAGCGGCAGGCCGGAGGTGTGGGTGGCGAGGTGCTCCAACGTGACGGGGGCCGGACGCCGCAGTCGCCAGCCTGGCGGGAGGTGGTCGTCGACGGGGTCGTCGTAGCGGACCTCACCGCGCCGCACCATCTCGGCCAGCAGCAACGCGGTGAACGTCTTCGTGACCGATCCTATTTCGAACCGGGTGTCCGGGGTGATCGGCTGCGTCCGGTCCCGAGCGGTGTGGCCGGCCACCAGCAGGGTTCTCCGGTCGCCGTGCAGGGCCGCGACCGCGGCGCCGGTCGCGCCGGGCGCCGCCGAGAGCAGCGGGCGCACGAGCTCGTCCAGGTCGGACGTGCCGGTCACCGGCATCGGCCGGCGCCCAGCAGCCGGGACACGGCCAGTGTGCCGGCGACCACCGCGACGACCGTGGCGTGGTGGTGGTCCCAGAAGCGCCGGACCCGGTCGTCGTCGACGGGCTCGCCGTCGCGCGGCACGAGGCCGTCGTCGTGCTGCACGGCGGCGAACCGCGTCCACACGTCGAGGTCGAACCGCGGCTCGGGCAGGCAGGCGTCCACGATCAGCAGCTCGGCGACGAGGTCCCAGTCCCCGACCTCGGCCCACACGTCCGTCCACACGGGCAGCCAGGTGGCGAGGTAGTCGACGATGTCGGGCGGCAGGTCGTCGGGCCTGGCGCCCCAGTCGGTCACGTGGAAAACGGTGTGGGTCACGCTGTACGCGGTGTCCCAGTCGATGGCCCAGGGGGGCGGTGTCGCCCCCAACCAGGTCGCCCGCAGCAGGGCGCCCCAATCGTCGTCGGTGGACATGCCGCACGTCCGGTAGGCGTTGGCCACCGCGAGCCGGCGGTTGGGGTACACCTCGGGCGTCGAGCGCACCGCGGCGTTGTGCGCCGCCAGTCGTTCGAGTGCCTGGTGGCGGTGGCCGCCGCAGGTGAAGTGGCAGTACACCTCGATCGGGTCGGTGAGCAGGCAGTTGCGCAGCTGGCGTTCGTAGAGCAGGTCGCCCTCGCGCAGCTGCCGCCACGTGGAGTCGATCAACTCGCGGGCGGCGCGCAGCTGTGCGGTGCCGCCAACCCCCTCGCGCAGCACCAGGGCCGCGGCCATGCCGATCTCGGAGACGGGTTTGTAGACGGTGTCGGGGTCGTCCGGCTCGACCGGGATGTCGTCCGGGAAGATGTCGGCGCCCTGGTGGTCGTGCAGGTACGTCAGGGCGCGGTGGGCGACGTTGTGGGCGATCGGGATCAGCGGGGTCGTCATGCCGGTTCCGATCGGAGCAGTCGGCGGGAGATGGCCAGGTCGAGCGACAGCCGCGACCCGGTGCCGCCGTACAACCGGATGCGCTCGACGAGCAGGGCCGCGTCCAGTGGCTGTCTCAGGCCGTTGCTGCTCGACAACGCCACCCACCGGAGCAACCGCGCCGCGGTGACGAAGTCCCGGCGCAGCACCGCCCGGGTGACCCCCTGCGCGAGCGGGCGTGTCCCTTCGAGCACCGCCGCCGTGATCGGGCCGCCCACGCCCGGCAACGCCAGCGGGGACAGCTGCGCCGCGTTCGCCGACCACTCCTGCCAGGTCTTCGCGCCGTCGAGCAGCGCCGCGGCCGTCTCCGGCGTCGGGGCGACGTCCGATCCCGCGGGCGATGCCTCGCCGGCGCGGGCCACCAGTCGACCCGCCGCCCAGTCCCGCCACGCCGCAACCCGCTGTTGCCGGGTGGTGGTCCGCCGGGCCGGGGGGAAGACCACGAAGGAGCGCGCTACGACCGCCACGTCGTCGCGGTGCACGGGGCGGCCCAGCAGCAGGTGCGGAGCGAAGACGTCCGCACCGATCAGCCGGACCGCCCCCAGGGCGATCGTCGCGTCCGCACCGGTGTTCACGTAGTCGGCGAGCCCGATTTCCCCATCGCCGTCCACGGAGTTCAGGACGCGGTCGGCGACCTCCGCCGCCGCGTCCATCAGCGACACGTGCAATCGTCCACTGTTCACCGGTACCAACAACCCTTCTGCTCGGCTCCGGGCCCGCCCTGGCGGTTCAGGGCAGGAGCCCTTCTAGCGCTTCGAGTCCTTGGGCAGCGGCGGCGAGAGCTTGAGCTTGAGCAGCGCCAGCGCCTGCGGGATCTCGACGTAGCGCGGCGCGTCGCTGACACCGGCTTCGGGCTCCACCATCAGGGCCTCCACCGCGCTCTGCTCCTCGGCGGTGGCCACCGCGGGAAGGGACGTGTGAACGGACATCACAACCTCCTTGATCGGTCTTGCATCGATGTCGAGCGGACGGTCGACGTGCCCCGGTCACCCGGGGCGGTCGGGTCAGACGGGAAGGAAGAGGACGCTCTGGATCGGGAGGATCTCGTTCATGTACCCGCGCGGGATGATCACGGCGGACACCGACAACAGGCCGCACGTCGAGTCCTCGAAGACGACGGCCGTGTACCCGGTGTCGTTCACGAACGACCGCCGCGGCCCGTTGAGGTCGTAGCAGATCTCCGGGGCCGGGTTCGTCACGTTGCGGACGTTGCCCTGCATGAAGGACTGGTCCCACGCGCAGAACGACGGGAAGGTGGCGCAACCCTGGGCGGCCACCGCCGAAGGGGCCGCCAGGGTCACGGACAACAGGACCGATACCGCCGTGACAACGGCAGCGGCGGCGGCTCGTGGACTTCTCCACCAACGCATGTTCTCTCCTCGTTCGGAAGGGTGCCGCACTCGTCCGGAGGGGACGGGCAACGACAGCGGAGCGTTCTTCGGTGACCTCCTCGAAGGACTGCGGCGGCGTGTGGTGCTACCGGCCCTTCACCCGGTAGACGTGCGAACGCCGCCCAGTACGCAGACGTTCATCCGATCGGCCCAGCGAAGCGGCGGAGGCAGCGGGATCCGGTCGAAGTCGTGACCGATCGAGCTTCGGGTGGCCCCGCCACCGCGTCCCCGCTGCCCGCGTCGCCCGGGGCCCGGGCGGGTCGTGGTGGCCGGCGGGGTCGGGCGGCAAGCGATGATCGGCGGCGGGTGGGGCGCGGGAGGCGGCGGAGCACTACCCCGTCCCTGCCCGACACCACAACGCACCCAGCAGCGGAATGGACCGGCCGGCGGTCGGCGAGTACAGCGACGGCGCCCCGATCCAGTACCACGACGACACCTTCGTGCCCTGGTTTCTTTACGCCCCTTGGCGATCACCCGGTCGGGGAGGGTGGGGCGAGTCGGTGGTGGAGCCAGGTGGTCGCTGCGGTGGTGAGGTGGTGGCCGGTGGGGGTGGGGCGTAGTCGGGTGCGGCGGTGCCAGAGGCCGGTGAGGGTGATGGCGTAGGTGGTGATGGCGTCGGGTGCGGCGGTGTGCCAGGCGGGGGCGGTACCCGTCGAGGATGCCCCGTCGTTGCCGTCGGGGGAGGAGGGAAGCCTTCGGGGAGTTCTCCTGCGGGGGGCGCGGGGGCTGTTGAGCGGTGGCGGTGGACGCGGGTGTTCAGCCCACGGCGATTCCGCGGGCTTTGAGGGTGGTCTCGGCGTCGGGGGCGGCCATCATGGCCTCGTCGCCGCCGTGGATCACGCGGAGGTTGGGCAGCAGGTCGAGGTCGTCCAGTGAGGTGACGTCGAAGAGGTCGTCCTCCCCGTCCCAGAAAGGCGAGCACTGGTGGTGGATCTCCAAGCCGCCGTCGGTGGTGAGTTCGTCCACGGTGGCCAGCTGCTCGGGGGTGATCTCCAGGTCGGTGAAGTACTGGCGGGCTTCTTCGAGGACGGTGTGCAGCAGGTCCTGTTGGTGCAGGTACTTCCACAGGTCGCCGGTGGCGCCCTTGGCGTGGAGGACGTCGGCGATCCGGAAACGGGGCTGGATCACCTTGTCCTGGTACATGAGCTTGTCGATGACCAGCAGCTTGAAGTTGAAGTCGCGGAACATGTCCCACTGTCTACCAGGCCACCCCGACAATCCGGGCGGTCGACACCACCTTCCGATCGGCGAATCGTGCACCCTGATGCCCTGTACCTGCCGAGAATTGCCGATAGTCGGCCACGGTGTCTGACCTGTGCTTCAGCACCGCCACGCCGATGCAGGTCCCGAGCACTGGTGGCACCAGCCGGGATGGGCGAGGCACGTGTGCCGCGGGGAGGTGTGACACCGGCACGGCGTCGAACCGGTCCGACGCCGTGCCGCCGGTCAGTTCCGGGGATCGGCAGGTGGCCGGCTCGCTCCCTCGCAACGGAAGCAGACAACCGCCTTGTCGTCGAGAGCCGCCAGGTGACGGTGTGCGTACTCGACGTCGACCATGCCGTCCGGGTAGGTGCTCATCACCTGCTTCCAGTACCGCCGGGCCTCCGGCAGCCGACCACGGGTGAACGCGACGTGGGCCAGGCCCTCCAGCGCACGTGCTCGGTAGCGGGCGATGCCGAACCGGTCGGCGGCCTCCATCGCCAGCTCGAACGTCCGCTTGGCACGGTCGAGGTCCCCCATGGCGAAGGTGGTCTCACCGAGGCAGTTCATCACCTCGCACTCGACGACCCGCAGTTCGAACCGCCGGGCGGTGGTCAGCGCTCGCCTCCCCTGGTCGAGCGACTCGGTGAGGTTGCCCAGCGATCGGTTCACACCGCAGAGACCCTGCAGCGCGAACGCTTCACCGTGGGAACTCCCGGATGTCCTGCTCATCCGCAAACCGCGCGTGAACTCCCGCCGAGCCTCTTCGTGGGCCCCCATGGCGTGGAGGACCGACCCGATGCACCACGAGATGAACTGCGCCGACCGCGCGTCCTCGGCGGTGAGCAGCGCCTCGGCCCGCCGCAGGTGGTGCAGCGCCTGGTCGAAGTCCCCCAGATCCCGGCAGATGACGCCCAGGTTGTTCGCCACCGCGAGGCTCAGGAACGCGTTCGGGGCCCGTGCGGTCAGGGGCTCGGCTTGGAGGAAGATGTCCCTGGCTTCCTGGAGCCGGTCTTCGTGCAGGAAGAGGTTGCCGAGGTCGATCAGCTGCGCGGTCTCGCCCTCGGAGGCGCCGATCTGCCTGCTCAACTTGAGAGCCCGCTCGATGTGTTCCCGGGCTTCGGCAATGGACCGGTGATCGCGGCAGACGGCCGCCAGTCCCTGCAGGCAGGCCGACTCGCCGTGCGCGTCACCGGATTCCCGGGCCGCTCGTGCTCCACCCTCGAACAAGTCGTACGACGGCTCACCGTAGTTGTGCAGCTTGAGCATGGGTTGCAGAGCGCACACCAGCTGCCATGCGTGCCGGTGCCAGTCGTTGTCCGCGGCGAACCGGGCGACCGCGACGAGGTTGGAGTACTCCACGCCGAGGAGTTCGACCGCCTCCTGGGCGGTGGACACCGCTGGGAGCTGATCGGGCACGTGTTCCACCTTGGGTGCCTCGCGGTGGATGGCGTTGTGGTGGTGACGACACCACACGTGCGCCGCGTGCAGGTAGTAGTCGAGGAGCCGACCGAGGGCGGCGTGCTGCTCAGTGCCGTCGTCCTGGTCGGAAAGCAGCTGACGGGCGCAGTCGCGGATCAAGTCGTGGAAGTAGAAGCGCCCGGCGATGCTCTGCTTGAGCAGGTTGTCGTCGAACAACGAGTCGAGGTGCTGCTCGACCTCGTCCAACGGCAGGCCCGCGAGGGCGGCGGCGCTGTAGGCGTCGAAGTCACCGCCCGGGTGGAGGCTGAGCAGCCGGAACAACCGTTGTTGCGGCGGCGACAGGTAGCGGTACGACACCCTGAGCGCCGCCATGACGCCGCGGTCGTCGATTTCGAGGAACCTGACGCGCTGTGCGTGGTTCCGCAGTCGGTTCACCAGCTCCGCGACGGTCCACCCCGTGCGATCCCGCAGGCGTGCGGCGGCGATCCGGATGGCCAGCGGCAACCTGCCGCACAACTCGACGGCAGTGGCGACGGCATCGCGTTCCGCCGCCACGCGCCCCGCGCCGGCGATCTTCTCGAAGAGGGTGATCGCGTCTTCGTGCGGCAGCACGTCGAGGGAGATGGGCAGCGCGCCTTCGAGCGCCGTGAGCTTCCTGCGGCTGGTGACCACCACGAGCGCGCCCGCCGCTCCGGGTAACAGCGGCCGCACGTGTGCGGCGTTGACGGCGTTGTCTATGATCAACAATATTCGCTGACCGGCCATCCGCGAGCGCCAGAGCGCACTTCGGCTGTCTATTGTGGATGGTATGAGTTCGGGGGGCACCCCGCTGTCGCCCAGTAACATGTCCAGTGCCTGCTCCGGGGACACGGGGTTCATCCCGGCCGTGAAACCGCGCAGGTCGATGAAGTAGTGGCCCTCGGGGTAGTCACCCGCGACCTGGTGTGCCAGGTGGACTGCCAGTGTCGTCTTGCCGACCCCGCCCATGCCGTCGACCGCGGAGATGGTGATCGCGGTCGGCGACGTGGCCTGCGTGGCGTCGCGCAGGTGCAGGAGTTCCGCCGACCGGCCGGAGAAGTCGCTGATGTCGTGGGGCAAGTAGGACCGGACGGTCCGCTGCCGAGATGGGTCCTCGTCGGATTCGGTCGGCACGGCCGCGGCCGCGGGTACAGGCGCCGGCGTGCCGCGCAGCACAGTGGCGTGTACCTGTCGCAGTTCCGGACTCGGGTCGAGCCCGAGGTCGTCGGCCAGCATCCTCCTGCCGTCGTCGTACACGGCCAGCGCGTCAGCCTGTCGTCCGCTGCGGTGGAGGGCCTGCATCAGGCTGATGCGCAGCGAATCACGCAGCGGGTGCTCGGTGACGAGCTGTCGGAGCTCGCCGACCACTGAACCGGTCTCGCCGGTCCGCAGGCGGAGGGACATCATGCTCTCGACCGCGCTGAGCCGTTGCTCGTGCAGCCCGGCGGCCGCGCTCTCGATCGTCGTGCCGCCGAGCCCGGCCAGCGCGTCTCCCCGCCAGATGCCGAGCGCGGCGCGCAGCGCGGCCACCGCCTCGGCCAACCGCTCCTGGGCCTCGGCACGCCTGGCCTCGTCGAGGAGAACCAGGAACCGGTCGACGTCGATCGACACCTCCAGGGCTTCGAGCCGGTAGCCGGCCTCGGTCCACCGGATGTGCACGTCCGGGGAGTGCTCTACCAATGCGCGCCGAAGGCCTGCGACGGCGTTGTGGATCTGCTGGCGGGCGGACTGGGGAGGACTGCTCCACAGCTCGTCGACGAGGCGCTCGACTGGAACGACCCGGTTGCCGGCCAGCAGCAGTAGCGCGAGGAGCCGCTGTTGCCGTGCTCCGCCGATGTGGACCATTTCTCCGCCGGAGCGGACTTCCAAAGGTCCCAGGACCCGAAACTCCAATGTGACGACACCCCCTGGTCTGACTCGATCGATCGAGACAAGCGGGCACAGCGAGTAGGGACTCGATAGCGGTCCGGTAGTCCATGATGCCACAGTGGCGGAGGTCGAGGTCCGCCAACGCAGTTGGACCTGCGGCACTACGTCGATGACTTTGCCCATGGGGGATTTGTTGTGAAGAAGGCGTTTTCGCTCGGGTTCGCGCTGTCCGCCGCCGTGTTCGTCGTGGTGGTGACAGCAGGTGGTTCGTCGGCCGAAGTGGGTGACAAGCCGTACGCGGACAACAGCGTGGTGAACGGGGGCACCGGTCAGGAAGTGTGCAGTCAAGGCACGTGAGCCGCGAAGGTGCCGCTGGTGAGACGGGTAGTTCAGCTCCAGGGGGATGCCGCGCGCGGGGTGCACGGATTCGCGTTGACGGCGACGGTGCTGGTGACCAGCCTCGTGATCACCTGGCTCGCCGCGTTGGACGTCGCCGGGCTGCGTGATCGGCTCACCGGCTATCTTGAGGTCTGGCCGCAGCGTTGGACGTTCTTCGTGGATCTTGACAGGGACCTGCTCGTGGGCTACCGGGTTGTCCCCGGTAGCCCGCGGCTGGGCGAGTTGACCGAACGACGGCAATGGGACACGTGGTCCTGGGGACTCAGTCGAGCCGGATATGCGGAGTCGGCGGAGCTGCGCGCGGTCGCGCGCCGGATACCGGACGAATACTGGTTGCCGTGTGACGAATCGGAGGCCGTTGATTGCGGCCGCATGCGGAACGGCGTAGAACCTTACCGGGGGGAAAACCGAGCTGAGAGCCCGGTGTTGTGCGGGCAGCTCGCCATCGCGGTGGAACGCCCGTCGGCGCTGGTCGCCCGTCGACTTCCGGAGCAGCCCAGGCAGGTGTTCCGCATCGCGTTCGTGGACCTCCGGTGCCGGACGTGAGCAGGGTGGCGGGACGACTGGCCCGCGCGATCGAGCAAGCAGAGCTGCGGGGGACGCCCCTCGCGGTCGGCCGCAGCCTGTTGGCCACCGCCGGCCTGCTCACGATCCTCTTCAGCTCGAATTCAGAGCTGTTCATCCGCACTGCGGAGTTGCCGGACGGCATGCGGTGCACAGGTGTGCGTGCGGCCTCGCTGTGGTGCCTGACGGGGCCGACCGAGTCCGGTCTCCTGGTCAGCCGGGCCATCGCAGTCGCGGTGCTGGTGCTCGTCCTGGTCGGGCTGAGCCCGCGATGGACCTGCGTGCCGCACTGGTACGTCTCGTTCAGCCTCGCGGCGGCGATGGAGATGGCCAACGGAGGGGACGCGATCGCGCAGGTCGCCACGATGCTGCTCATCCCGATGTGCTTGGGTGACGACCGGGCATCGCACTGGCAGCGCCCGCTCCGCCCCCTCGCACCGTCGTGGCGGGGCAGCGCGTTCGCCGCTCACCTCGGTCTGCGCGGGCAGCTCTGCCTGATCTACCTCGGCGCGGTGACCGCCAAGCTGATGGACCCCCTGTGGCGGCACGGCGCCGCGTTGTCCATCGTGGCGAACCACCCCCAGTACGGGTTCCCGGCGCCGGTTCGCGACCTCCTCTCGCCGGTGATGGACTCCTACTGGCTCGTCGCCCTCCTCTCGTGGTCGGTGGTCGGCGTCCAGGTGGTGCTGGCGCTGTTGACCCTGGGGCGGCGAAAGCACCGGTTGGTCGCCCTGGTGCTCGGGTGCGGGCTCCACCTGGGGATCATGTTCTTCATGAGCCTGCCGAGCTTCGGCATGGTCATGATCGCGGTGCTGGTCATCAGCACCGCGTCCGTGACGTCCGAGCGGCGCGCCGAGCAGCCCAGCGCCGCGACCAAGGAAGGGAACCCGTGACAGCAGGTCTTGAAGTCGAGCGATTCGACCCCGCGCGCGCCACCGAGAGCGATCTCCGCGGGTACTACGAGGTGATGCTGGCGAGGTCGGACACCGACCGCCCTGATGAGCCTCGGTTGACGTACGCGGATGTCGTGGGCCGCTTGGAGAACCCTTTCGTCGGATTCGGGCCGGTGGTCTACTGGGTCGCGCGCCTGGATGACGAGGTCGTGGGACTCGCGATCGTCTACTTCCTGGAAGAGGAGAGCAGCCACATCGGGCTGACGGAGGTCGTCGTCCACCCACGGGTGCGGCGCAGGGGGATCGGCACCGCGATCCTGAAGGCCGTCGTCCCGGAGCTGCGCGCCCGTGGTCGCCGCGTGGTCGAGACCTGGCAGATCACCAAGGGCAGTGACGGTGAGCGGTGGGCCCGCGAGCTGAACTTCCGACCTGTGCACACCGTGCTGACGCAGGTGCTGGTGATCCCCGGAACCGACAGAGCCCTGTGGCAGGACGATGCTCCCGCCGGTTATCGCCTGCAGCGCTGGGAGGGCGTCGTGCCCGCGGATCTCATCGCGTCCTTCGCCGCCGCTCGCAATGCCATGCACGACGCGCCGTCGGGTGAACTGGGCTACCAGGAGCCCGAGTGGACCCCCGATCGAGTTCGGGCGCGTGAGGCTGAGCTGCGGCAGAACAACATCGAGCTGCGGGCGGTCGTCGCCGTGCACGAGGACACCGGTGAAGTCGCCGGGCTGACCGAACTCGAACTGCACCCCCACCGGCCGTTCTGGGGCTTCCAGCGTGACACCGCGGTGTCGGCGCCGCACCGGGGGCACGGGCTGGGTCGGTGCATCAAGGCGCACCTCATCCGCTGGCTGCTGGCCGATCGCCCGGACCTGGACCGGATCTACACGACCACCGGCGCCGGCAACGAGCACATGATCCGGGTCAACCACCAGTTGGGTTGCACCACGGTCCGGATCATGATCGCCGTCAACCGTGACCTCGCGGAGCTGGAGTCGGACCTCGGCGTGAGGTGATCGACGCCCGCCCACGACGCGCCGTGTCGGCCGGCTTGCTCACTCGCGCACTCGGGGGATCACACGACTGGTGTGCAGGTACTCGACAAGGCCGTTCTCGACGTCGTCGACGAGACCTATCACGGAGTGCGCCCCCTCCTCGCGAGCCACCGTGATCAACCTGTCCCGATCCAGCGCGACCACTTCGCGCGCGTCCGCCGCGAAGGTGTCCGGATCGGCGGGCGCGGTGTGGGGCGAGATGCGCAGCCAGGCGCGTCCGTCCGCGTCGACGTGCACCACGTTGTCGGCAACGGGCGACCGGTACGTTCCCGTGACCCGGCCGGCGTCGACGGGCTGCGGAACTTCCGGTGGGACGGGCAAGTCGGGTTGAACCACCCCGCCCAGTTCGCCGAGCAGGTGACCGAACACCTCGGTGAACACCGGGTACACGTCCCCACCGTTGGTCAGCATCGCCACCGCCACACCCGCGTCGGGCACCACGCGCAGGAACGAGCGCTGCCCGGCCGTCCAGCCGGTGTGGCCGAGCACGAGTGGCCCCCCGTAATCGGGCAGTGCCCAGCCCAGCGCCCAGTGGCCGCTGATCAGCCCCAGGTCGGGGACCGCGACCTGGGGCTCCCGCATCGCGTCGAGATCGGCGTGTTCCAGGTGCATCCGAACGAGGCCGAGCAGGTCACGCGCGTTCATCGCGAGCAGTGCGCCCGCCGGGGCGGTGGAAGCCCCCATCGACAGCTCCCGGACCGGCTTGACCGTGCCGTTCGACGCGGAGCGGACGTGTCCTGCGGCGGGACGTCGGAGGATCGCCTCGTCGGGTGAGGTCGCGACGTTGGCCAGTCCGAGCGGATCGATCAGGCGCTCGCGCAGCACCGCGTTGAACGGCTCGTCCCGCAACGTCTCGACCAGGCGACCGAGCACCACGTAACCGCTGTTGCAGTACGAGAACCGCTCGCCGGGTGGGAACACCTGACGTGCGTCGGCGAGACCGGCCACGTACTTCTCGATGGCGTCGTCACCGGTGCCGGTGTCGGCGAACAGGTCTCCTTCGAAACCCGCGGTGTGGCTGAGCAGCTGCCTGGCCGTCACGGTCTCGCCGGCGGACCGATCGGCGAGCCGGAAGTCGACCAGGTGGTCACGCACCGGCCGGTCCAGGTCGAGCAGACCTTCGTTGACGAGTTGCTGCACCAAGGTCGCCGTCCACACCTTGGTGATCGAGCCGATCCGGAACAGCGCGTCGTCCGTGACCGGTGCGCCCGTCGCGGTGTCCAGCACACCGGCGGCGGCACCTCCGACCTGGCCGTCCGCCAGCACCGCCACCTGGGCACCGGGCACCTCGTGCCGCTCCAGCAGTCGAGGCAGGGTCCCCGTGATCCACTCGGCGGCGGCGCGCGCTCGGCTCATGAACGGGCCTCCGATCGACAAGGTCTCCGGCACCGCACCCTACTCAGGATTCGCGAAGCGCACAGGTGCGCCGCATCAGCTCCGGCTACGCGATCCGCGGGGAGCCGGGCAGGAGTTCGCCCGATCGCCGGCGGTCCGACGAGTTCCGCACCCGCCAGAAGACCGACGACAGGAACGGTGGCCGCGGCCCTGGACGGCACCGTCCGTGCGAGCGCAGGGCCACAGGTAGGAGCCGGGTACCGGTGCGGTAGGGGGCGAGTTCACGATGTGGACGGGCGAGTGCCGGCGATTTCGCAGGAGGGCAGGAAGCATGGGGGCGACCAGGGCGGGCTCCGCGATGCCGGGGCGGCGCACCGGCGGTGCGAGCACCGGCACCGTTCGGTTCGAGGTGTTGGGGGCGACCAGGGTGGTCCACGCCGGGAAGGTGGTGCAGGTCCCCGCGCTGCGGCAGCGGACGCTGCTGGCGGCGCTGGTGCTGGACGCGAACCGGCTGGTCAGCAGCGAGCGGTTGATCGACGTGCTGTGGGGGGAGTCGCCGCCCGCCACCGCGCGCGCCCAGATCCACATCTGCGTGTCCAGGCTGCGGCGCCTCCTGGCGGGGGCGGACGCGGCGCACCTCCTGGTCAGCGAGCCGGGCGGATACGCGATCACGGTTTCTCCGGATCAGGTCGACGTCCGGCTGTTCGTGGACTTGACGGTGCAGGCGGGCCACCTGGCCGAGAGCAACCTGCTCGACGAGGCGGTAGCGGTCCAACGGCGGGCCCTGCGGCTGTGGCGCGGGGCCGCTCTGGACGATGTGCCCACCCCCGCCTTGGCCACCAGGGCCACCAGGTTGAACGAGGAGCGGTTGGACGCGTGGGAACGTTGCGCCGACTGGGAATTGCGGTTGGGGTTGCACCGTCGGCTCGTCGGCGAACTGATGGAGCGGGTCATCGATCACCCGCTGCGGGAGCGCAGCCGGGTTCAGCTCATGCTGGCGCTCTACCGCTCCGGCAGGCAGGCGGAGGCCCTGGAGGTCTTCCACCGGGGTCGTCGTGAACTGGTGGACGAGTTCGGCCTCGAGCCGAGCGCGGAGTTGCGCCGTGTGGCCGCGCAGATCCTCACTGACGACTCGGCCCTGCGCTGGACCGCCTGAGCCCGGCGTCGAGCCGGTGCGGGGACGAACGTGCTCCGGGCCCGCTGTTCCGGAGCCACACGTGGACAACCCGGTCCGCTGCTGTCGGGAGCAGGCGGGCCGCACCGTCGCGGCACACGCGCGCCGACGTGGCGCCTGCCGATCGGCGGGCGGCGTGGCGTCGAGCGACGTCCGCCGCCACGCTCGGGGCAGGCAGCGGCAGGAGGGGATGGGTGCGGTCACGCGCGGCGGTCGTCCCGGGGTATCGGCTGTCGCACCCGGTGGGCGGGCGGTGCCCACCGGGTGCGGGAAAGCCTCGTGTCACCCGTACCGGTAAAAGCCGTGACCGGCCTTCCTGCCCAGTCGTCCCGCGTCGACCATTCGCGACAGCAGCGGCGGCGGGGCGTAGAGCGGTTCCTTGAACTCGTCGTAGAGCGCGCACCCGACGGCCGCGACGACGTCGAGGCCGATCAGGTCGATGAGCCGCAGAGGACCCATCGGGTGGGCGCAGCCCAGCTCCATACCCGCGTCGACGGTCTCCGCGTCCGCCGCGCCGGACTCGACCATCCGGACAGCCGCGAGCAGGTAGGGCACGAGCAGGGCGTTGACGACGAACCCCGCCCGGTCCCGGGACCAGATGACCCGCTTGCGGAGCACGTCGGTGACGAACGATTCGGTGCGGAGCCTGGTCCGGTCGTCGGTGAGCAGGCAGGCGGTCAGCTCGACCAGTGGCATGGAGGGGACGGGGTTGAAGAAGTGCACCCCGATGAACCGCTCGGGGTGCTCCAGGCCCCGGGCCAGCCGCACGATCGGGATCGACGAGGTGGTGGACGCCACCACCGCGTCCGTCGACCCGACCGCCGCGGACACCTGCTTGAGAACGGCCAGCTTCTCGATCTCGCTCTCCTGCACCGCTTCGACCACGAAGTGGCAGTCCGCGAGGGCCGCGTAGTCGTGGCCGACGTCGATGCGGGCCGCGACGGCTGCCGCGTCCCCGGCGTCGAGCTGGCCCTTGGCGACCCGCCGGTCGAGACCGGCCTCGACTCGTTTCCGGCCGCGCGCCGCCGATGCTGGGTTCGTCACGACGACCACCACTTCCAACCCCGACTCCGCGCACAGACCGGCGATCCCGGCGCCCATGGTGCCGCAGCCGACGACGCCGACGCGCCGCACTTCCCCGGTCAGCACGGGCCGGCCCAGCGCAGCAGGCAGGACGCCGTGGCCATGCCGCCGCCGAACGCGGACAGCAGCACCAGGTCGCCGGGGGTGATGGCGCCGGACCGGTGCGCGGCGTCGAGTGTGATCGGCGTAGCGGCGCTGCCGGTGTTGCCGTAGCGCTCCAGGGTGCGGTGCACCTCGGCGTTCGGCAGTGGCAGCAGCGCCACGAGGTCGTCCAGCATGGGGCCGTTGGGCTGGTGCGGGACGAGGTGGGCGACGTCGGCCCAGTCGGTGTCGTGCTCCTTGAGCAGATCGCGGATGGTGTCGGGCACGGTGGCGAGGACGAACTCCTTGACGCTGCGTCCCTCCATGTGCACGAGGTGCGCGCCGGAGTCGACGGTGTCGTGGCTCGTGGGCAGTCTGCTGCCGCCCGCGGGAACGCGGATGAGGCCGGCGGCGTCACCACGGCTGCGCAGGTCGAACCCGAGGAACCCGGTGTCGTCGGGCACCTCGCCGACCACGACGGCGCCGGCGCCGTCGCCGAACAGCACAGCGGTGCGCCGGTCGCCGGTGTTGAGGGAGCGGGAGTACAGGTCGGCGGCGACCACGGCCGCGCGGGCACCGGGCTTGGCCGCCACCAGCGCCCGGGCGACGGCGAGGGCGAAGACGAACCCGCTGCACACCACGTTCATGTCGAAGCAGGCCGCCCGCCACGTCCCGACCGCCGACTGCACCCGGTAGGACGTGGGTGGCTGCGGGGAGTCGCCCGTGGACGTCGCGACGACGAGGTAGTCCAGCTCCTCCGGCAGGACGCCGGACTGCTCGAGCGCTGCCCGCAGAGCGCCGGCGGCCAGATCGGAGGTGGCCTGGTGCGGCAGCGCGTAGCGACGGGTCCGGATGTGGGTCTTGCGGATGATCCAGTCGGGGGTGGTCCCCGCGGCCGCGGCGATGCCGTCGTTGCCGATCTCGTTGTCGGGCAGGTACGAACCGGTGCCGAGGATGCCGGTGCTCACACCGCCACCTCCGCCCGCGCCGGGCGCAGCGGGTTGAGCCACTCCTCGCCGAGGCGGTGCCGGGTCACCGGGTCGGTCACACCGAGCCCCGCGCGCGGCGCCAGGGCGAGCACCGCGACCTTGCCGGTGTGCCCGTTGACCTGCACCAGTCGAGCGGCCTCGGCCACCTGGTCGAGGGGGTAGACGGCCGACACCACCGGGGCGAGCATGCCCAGCCGGTAGAGCCGCATCACCTCGTCGGCCTCGGCGAGGTTCGAGCCGTGGCTGCCGATGATGCGTTTGAGGTTCATCCACAGGTAGCGGTTGTCGAACACGTGCTCGTAGCCGGTGGTGGAGCCGCAGGTGACGATCGTGCCGCCGCGTCGGGCCACCAGCACGGAGATGCCGAAGGTGGCCCGGCCGACGTGGTCGAACACCACGTGCGGGTCCTCTCCCACCAGTGCGCGCACCGCCTTCCCCAAGCGCTTGCCCGCCCTGACCGTGTCCTCGGCGGTGGCGGCGTGGCCCAGGCCGATCTCAGCGCGGTTGACCACGTGTTCGCAGCCCAGGCGTCGCAGCAGGGCAGCCTTGTCGTCGGAGCCGACCACCCCGACGGGGATGGCTCCGGCGTTGTTCACCAACTGCACGGCGTGCGCTCCGAGCCCACCGGCCGCACCCCAGATCAGCACGACGTCGCCCTGCTTGATGCGCGCTCCGCGGTCGCTCACCAGCATCCGGTAGGCGGTACCGCCGCACAACAGGATCGACGCGGTCTCCTCCCACGTCAGGTGCGCCGGTTTCGGGACCAGTTGCGTGGCGCGCACGACCGCGTAGTGGGCGAGTCCGCCGAAGTTCGTTTCGTAGCCCCAGGCCCTGTGCTCGCTCAGCATGGCGTCGGCGTGCGTCGCGGGGTCCTGGTCGTCGACGTACACCGGGCTGACCGCGACGTGGTCGCCCACGCGCCAGCGGCGGACCCCGTCGCCGATCCGCACGACGACGCCCGCCGCGTCCGACCCCACCACCTGGTAGGGCCGATCGTGCCTGGCCAGGTACCCGCCGCCCCGGGCCAGCTTCCGCATCATGTCGAAGGGGGACACCGGGCTGAAGGTCGACTGCCACACGGTGTTGTAGTTGATTGAAGCGGCCATGACGGCCACGAGCACCTCGTCCGGCGCCAGTTCGGGCATCGGTACCCGACCGACTCGCACGGTGCGCCGCACATCGCGGTCAGGCGCGTCGACGAAGATCCCCGCGTCGGACTCGCGCAGGTGCGCGGCCAGGTAGTCGGCGGGTACCGGGGCTGCCGCCAGGTCGTCCGGACCAGCATCGTCCAGTACCGCCCGGGTAAGCGGGTCCATTTGCCGCTCCTCGATCTCGGAATTCACGGATCGCCGTCCCGTGCCTGGCACGGGCAGGCTTCGCGGTTTCCCCGAGAATAAGACCGGCACCTATTCTCGGACTATTCGGGGACCGGAATAGCGTGCGGACAGCGGCCTGATGGGCGATCGGGTCACACTGTGGGGACCGTCAGACCGACCGACAACGGGAGAGGTGGCGCGCCGGAGTCGGGCGTGTTCTGCTCCTGCGCGGGCTTCCGGCACCCAAGATAGGCGGTTGAAATCCTGTGTTGAGCCATGTGACCGTTTCCCATTTTCGTACGTTCGGGTTCGTCGTCCTGCGCGGACTGCTGTCCCCCGAGGAAGCCGAGCGGCTGCGCGTCGAAGCTGAGGCCGCGGTCGACGACGCGTACGGCGGCGAGGCGTCCAACGATGATCTCGCAGTGGCCGACGCGCCCGCGTTCGACGTGCCGACGATGTCGGACAGGACTCCGTTCGCGGCGGGCCTGGTCGCCGACGACCCGAGGTTCTGGCAGGCGTCGCAGTACCTGATGGGCCGCGCGACGGTGCCGACCAACGGCGAGGTGACCTGCTTCCGGGCCAACGCCCGCTGGCACGCCGACATGACGTCCGAGGTGCAGGGCGTGAAGTTCATGGCGTACCTGGAGCCGTGCACGCCGGACTCGGGCCAGATGCAGGTGCTCCCCGGGTCGCACCGGGCGGCGGCGGGCCCGGAGTTCGCCGACTACCTGCGCCAGGACCCGTGCAGGCAGGGGTTCCCGGCCGACCTCGACGACTGGCCGGTGCCGGCGTACGGCATCGACACCGAGCCCGGTGACGTGATCGCCTTCCACTCGAACCTGCTGCACTCGTCGGTGGGCGGGCGGCGCCGGATGGCGTGGGACGTCTACTACTTCGCCGACCCGGCGTTGGAGGGCGCTCAGCGCAGTGAGGAGATCCGCGACGCGATCCTGCACATCGGCGACTACGGCGGTCACCCGTTGGACCACGAGAAGTGGTCCGTCTGGCGGGACTGGCTGGTGGGCGTGAAAACCAGCACGGCCAGGAGCACGGCGGCGAACCGGCTGAAGCGGTTGGGGGTGCTCGACGTCGAGGGCGCGGCGATCGGCACCCCGGAGTGGCAGCCCAGGCTCACGAAGCCCGCCACCGTGTGGGTGTCGGGGGCACCGCCGAGGCGCCGGGCGCGCCGTTGATGGCCGTCGTCCCGGGGCGCGGGAGGTCGTCTCGTGCCCCGGGACGACGGTCAGCCCTGGTCGGCCCGTCGTTCCGCGGAGTCCAGGGCGTCGTTGTTGACGACGATCATGCCGATGAGGACGCTGAGGGCGAGCAGGGCCATCACGGCGAACACCGCGCGCAGGCCGATGAGCTGGCCGAGCAGACCGCCGGCGGCCGCGCCGAGCGGTTGGGTGCCGTAGGCGATGAAGCGGTGCGCGCTGCCGACCCGACCGAGCAGGCGGTCCGGCACCACGCGCTGCCTGAACGACACCATGATGATGTTCGACGTGATGATGCCGGCGCCGCCGAGGAAGAAGCCGATGCCCACCAGCAGCGGCTCCGTCGTCAGCGCCGGGGCGCCGACCAGCAGCGTGCCGGTGGCGAACGACACCACCAGGGCTCGGGTGCGACCCAGCAGTGCCACGAGCCCGGGCGCGGCGAGGGACCCGGCCACGCTGCCTGCCGCCGTCGTGGCCAGCAGCAGGCCGAACACCACCTCCGGCAGGCGCATCGCGGACGCCTCGCCGACCGCGTAGAGGACGAACACCGCGGACGTGGCCGTGGTGGCGAAGTTGAACACGGCGACCATCGCCGTGAACGTCCGCAGCACCTTCTGCCGCCACAGGAACCGCAGCCCTTCGGCGATGTCGGCGCGCATCGACGTGCGCTGCCCGGTCTCGCGCTCGGGCCGGAACGCGCCGCGCACCAGCAGCAGCACCCCGACCGAGGACAGCCACATTGCCGCGGGTGCGGCGAAGGCAGCGACCGCGCCCGCGGCCACGAGGAGCCCGGCCAGCGGTGGGCCCACGAACTCGTTGGCCGACAACTCCACCGCGTACAGCCGCCCGTTGGCCCGGGGGAGGTGGTCCTTGGCCACGACCCGGGGGACGATGGACTGCGCCGACAGGTCGTGGACGGTCTCGGCGGCCCCGGTCGCGAACGCGACGCCGTAGAGCAGCCAGACCGACCCGACGCCGGTCACGGCCGTCACGGCGAGCGCGGCGAGCAGGCAGGCCCGGGCGGTGTTGGCCGCGACCATCGCCCGGCGTCGGTCCAACCGGTCCACGAGCATCCCGGACGGCAGCGCGAACAGCAGCCACGGGAGGTAGAAGGCCACCGTCATGCCCGCGATCAGCACCGGAGACCTCGTGTAGGCCACGGCGATCAGCGGAAAACCGACCTTCACCACGCCGTCGGCGATGTTCGACAATCCGGCGGAGGCCCACAACCGCCAGAAATTCCCGCCAAGGGCGGTCGACGGCCGGAGGGGTTTCCCCGCAGCTGAGTCGTTGTTCGTCATGGGCCAGTACTAGCACACAGCCGGGTGGTGATCCGGCGAATTCGGGTGTACGTCGTGAAAAGAAACACTGATGGACCTGTGGACGACGATTGTGGCGGATCGCTGCCTGCCCGCAGAAGCGCGTGTGGAGAGGAACGGAATGCGGTACGAGACTGTCATCGAGGCCATTGGGAACACTCCGCTCGTGCGGTTGGCCGACACCGGCGCCGTGCGAGTGGAGATGTACGCGAAGTTGGAGATGCAGAACGCGTTCGCGATGAAGGACCGGGTGGCGCGGCAGATCATCCTGCGCGCCCGCCGGAGCGGCGAACTCCGACCGGGTGACCCGATCATCGAAAGCTCGTCGGGGACGATGGCGCTGGGTGTCGCGCTGGTCGGCAGGGCACTGGGGCACCCGGTGCACATCGTGACGGACCCGCGCACCGACCCGGTCACCCTGGCCAAGCTCACCGCCCTGGGCTGCGCGGTGGACGTGGTGTCCTCGATGTCGGCGCACGGCTGGCAGAGCGCCCGGCTGGAACGGCTGGAGCAGTTGCGCCGAGAACTCGGCGGTGCGTTCTGGCCCATGCAGTACAGCAACCCGGACAACCCGGCGGCCTACGCCGGCCTGGCCGACGAATTGCTGGCCGAGCTGGATCGCGTGGACGTCCTGGTCGGCTCGGTGGGCAGCGGCGGGTCGCTGTGCGGAACCTCGCGAGCGCTGCGCCGGCACCTGCCGGAGCTGTGGGTGGTCGGCGTGGACAGCGTCGGCAGCGTCCTGTTCGGACAACCGGACACGCCCGGGCGGTTGCAGAGCGGCCTGGGCAACAGCATGGTGCCCGCCAACCTCGACCAGTCGGTGGTGGACGAGGTGCACTGGCTCAACGACCGCGAGGCGTTCGCCGCGACCCGGCTGCTGGCCCGTGAACAGCAGTTGTTCGCGGGCAACACCTCCGGGTCGGTGTACCGGGTCATGACGCACGTGGCGCGCCGGTCCCGCCCGGGCACCAGGGTCGTCGGCATTTTCGCGGACCGGGGCGACCGGTACGTCGACACGGTCTACAGCGACGCGCACTGGGAGGAGCACGACCTGGGCCGGCGGCCGGACCGCGCGGAGCCCGACACGGTGAGGTACGGCGAGCCGGTGGCGGCGTGGTCGCGCAGCTACCTGTCACGGCCCGCGGAGGAGGCCGCGTGCGAGCTCGCCTGATCTTCGTCGAATCCAACACCACGGGGTCCGGGATGCTCGCGCTCGGCACCGCCCACCGGATGGGCCTCCGGCCGGTGTTGTTGACCGGCGCACCGCAGCGGTACGCCGGCCTGGGTGGCGCACCGGCCGATGTGGTCCTGTGCGACACGAACTCGCCGGACGCCCTGGCCTGGACGGTCGCCGCGCTGGGCGAGGTCGCGGGGGTCACCACGACCAGCGAGTACTTCCTGCCGGCCGTCGCCGGTCTGGTCACCCGCTTGGGACTGCGCGGCAACCCGCCGGACGCGGTGACCCGTTGCCGCGACAAGGCCCGTACCCGGACGGCGTTGGCAGCGGCCGGCGTCGGTCAACCCCGCTTCGCCGTGGTGCGCGACCCGTCGGAGGCCGCCGCCGCGGTCGCCGTGACGGGGTTGCCGTCCGTGGTGAAGCCGGTGGACGAGTCCGGTTCACAGGATGTGCTCCTCTGCGGGTCGGTGTCGGAGGTCCGGGCGCACCTCGGCCGGGTGCTGGCACGTCGGGTGAACGCGCGGGGCCAACGGACCTCGGGTACCGCGCTGGTCGAGGAGTACCTGGACGCCCCGGAGTACAGCGTCGAGACGTTCGCGGTCGATGGTCGCACCGGGATCGTCGGGATCACCGCCAAGCAGGTCGGTGGCAGCCCGTACTTCGTGGAGACCGGCCACTGCTTCCCCGCGGTGCTCCCCCCGGGCA
This sequence comes from Saccharothrix sabaoui, assembly GCF_051756985.1. Lineage (NCBI taxonomy): Bacteria > Bacillati > Actinomycetota > Actinomycetes > Pseudonocardiales > Pseudonocardiaceae > Saccharothrix > Saccharothrix sabaoui. Next base: position 28,443 of record NZ_JBPKJK010000015.1, on the reverse strand, counting down.
CCGCACGGCGCGTGGTGTCCGAGGTGACCCGCGCCCTGGCGGTGCTGGGCCTGCGGCACGGCCCGGCGCACACCGAGGTCCGGGTTCTGCCCGACCGGGTGGCCGTGATCGAGGTCAACGCGCGCCTCGCGGGCGGCATGATCCCCGAACTGGTCCGGCTGGCGGGCGGCGCGGACCTGCTGGAGCAGCAGATCCGCGCCGCCGTCGGCCTCCCGGTGGAGCAGCTGCGCGACCCGACGCGGTTCGCGGCCATCGGCTTCGTCACGGCAGCCGCGCCCGGAACCGTCACAGCGGTGGTGGGCGCGGCCGAAGCCGGTGCCCTGCCCGGCGTGGTGCGGGTGACCGTGACGGCGGAGCCGGGAAGGCCGGTGGTCCCGGCCCGCAACGCCCATGAACGCCTGGGACACGTCATCGCCGTCGCCCCGAACGCGTCCGAGGTCCGAGCGGCTGTGCGGAAGGCATTGGGGCTGATCCAGGTGCGCACCGGTTAACGGGGGTTTGTCGGGTCGGCCGAACGGCCCGCCGGCGCGGCTGAGCCCACCGACTACGGCCGGCCCCCGGCGTCCGGTGCCACCTCCGACACCTGTTCGAGGTCTGGACCGGCCGATGCCCCACCTGCGGACGACCTGTCCGGACCACAGCGGTCCAACACCCCCGACGACACCCGGCGAAGTCCCACTGACGCGTCGGCCACGAACCCGCACCGGGTCGGGACGCGCCGGAGGGACCCGGGCACGGGACCCGGTGCCGGCTGGGCGCGGTGCGCCGGTCCGCCGAGCGAGGGCTCGGCACGACCACACGGGGGGACGATCCGTGCAACCGGCGGACCGGTCCTGCCGCTTCGGTGCGGCAGGCCCGGTCCGCCGGTTCACCGGTCCGAGTGGTCGATCCAGACACGGAGCCCGAGGTCGACGTGGATCAGGAGGTCGGTCAGGAACTCGTTGCCGGACTCACCGTTGGTCATCACCACCAGGCCCGCGCCCGTCTCCAGACCCGCCGCGGTGTGAGCGCGGTAACCCGCGGTCTCGCCGGAGTGGCCGTACCAGCGGGTGCCGTCGGAGGAGCGGGCCACCGTGCCCAGCCCGTAGGTGGTGCCGGGGAGCGGGGTGATCAGGTCGAGCGCGCCGGCGCGGTCGAGGACGTGGCCGTCGCCGTCGACGGCGCGGTGGAGTTCGGCGACGATCTTGGCGAGGTCGCCTGCGGTCGACCACAGGCCGCCCGCTGCTGCGGGGTACCTCCTCCTGCGGCCGGGGATCGGGTCGCCGGTCGTGGTGTGGCCGTCGGCTACGGAGTCGGGACGGGTGGCCAGGAAGGTTTCGCCGTAACCGCTGTCGCGCATGTCGAGGGGATCGAACACCAGCTCGCGGGCCAAGTCCCGGAAAGGGGCGCCGGTGACGTCGGTGAGGACCTGCTCGACGATCAGGTAGTGGGTGCCCGAGTAGCGGAACCGGTCGCCGGTCGGGAATTCCTGGCCGGCGGAGGCGGTCGAGACGCCCCGGCCGGTCAGGAGGTCCGAGACCGTCAGGTCGGGGCCGCCCGGCTCCACGGCCCACTCCCCGTCGAAGGCGTCCTGGGTCAGGCCTGCCGTGTGCGACAGCAAGGCGCGCAGGGTGACCGGGCGGGCCGGGTCGACCGGTGGGAGCCGCGTGCCGCGCAGCAGGAGTGCCACGTCCTCATCCAGGTCCAGCACGCCCTCGGCGGCCAGTCGGGTGGTGACGATGGCGGCCACGTGCTTGCTGACGGAGCCCGCCTGGAACACGGTGCCCGGGTGGACCCGGGCACCCGTGGCGGACGCGGCGATCCCTTCGCCCCACGCGGCCACGACCTCGCTGCCGTCGACCAGCGCCAGGCTCACCCCGGGGACGCGGTGCCTGGCCAGCGCCAACCCGGTGGCGGGTAGCCACGGGGACAGCCGTTCGAGGAATCGGCGCTGCGGCGGTGACGGGGTGTCCGCGGTCGAAGCCCGCCTCCGGTGCTCCACCAGGCGCTGCACCGCGGCGACGAAGGTGTCGGCCAGGTGTGCCGCTTCGGCGGCGTCGGCGGTGGAGTGGGTCCAGTTCACCCGGAACGCGCCGTCCACGACGGCGACGTCGACCTCGAACCGGTGGGGCATGACGCCGTCCGGGTCCACCAGCACGCCGGGGACCTCGCCGACCCGCACGAAGTGGCCTGATCGGGATGAGGTCCGCACCTGGCCGTGGTAGTTGAACAGGCACGGTGCCGGGGTCGGGCGCGGACCGCCCGGGTAGCGGGCAAGGCCGTGGCCGATCCCGCGGTGCGGAGTGGAGGCCAGGTGTTCCCGCACTGTGGCGAGTGCCGCACCCGGGTCGTCGGGCACGCGCGCGGTCAGCGGGTGGATCGTGGTGAACCAGCCGACGGTGCGGCTGAGGTCGACGTCGTCGAAGAGCGGTTCGCGGCCGTGGCCCTCCACGTCCACCCGGACGTCCCGGGTGCCGGAGTGATCGGCCATGGTCTGCGCGAGCGAGGCGAGCAGCAGGTCCTCGACCCGGTGCCCGTTCCCGGCGGACCGCAGGAGGGCCGCGGTGCCCTCGTGGTCGAGGGCGCGGGTGAGCGTGGTCGCGGTCCGCCGGGGCGCCGGTGTTCCCCCCGGGAGGTCCGGTTCCGGCAGTCGCCAGTACGCCGCCTCGTCGGCGAAGTCCGAGGACCCGGCCCACTCCGCCAACCGCCGCGCCCACGCGCGGAACGAGGTGGTCTTCGCGGGAAGGAGCACGGGCTCGCCCCGGAGGCCCTGGTCGTAGGCCGTGCCCAAGTCGTCGAGCAGGACGCCCCACGACACGGAGTCCACGGCCAGGTGGTGGACGGTGACGATCACCTCGTCGGCGCCGTCCCCGCCGACGACCGCCAACGCCCGCAGCAGCGGACCGGTGCGCACGTCGAGCCCTCGGTGCATCTCGGAAGCCGCGTGCTCGACCGCGGCGGCGGCTGCGGCGGTGCCCAGCCCGCCGATGTCGAGCACGGTCAGCGCAGTGCCTTCCCGAGGTGCTGCGACCGTGAGGTGCCAGTCGGTCGAACGGGCCAGTCGCAGTCGCAGGGCGTCGTGGTGGACGGTCAGCGCGGCGAGGGCGGATCGCAGCGGGTCGAGGGCCACCGGGCCCTCCCAGCGCAGGCGGACGGCCTGGTTGTAGTGGTCCAACGGGACACCGAGCCCGGTGAACCAGTGCAAGATCGGTGTCAACGGCGCGTCCCCGGTGACCACGCCCTGCTCGGCGTCGACCCCGCCACCTCCCGGCGTCTCCGCGGCCAGCTCGGCGATCGTCGGGGTGGCCGCCACCATGCGGGGTGTCACCGACAGTCCGACCCGGCGGGCACCGACCGCGGCCTGGATGGCCAGGATCGAATCGCCGCCGAGGTCGAAGAAGTTGTCGTGCACACCGATCCCGGCCACCCCGAGCACCTCGGACCACACCTCCGCGAGCGCGTGTTCGGCCGCGGTTCTCGGGGCGGTGAAACCGGTCTGGAGGTCAGGTCGTTCCCCGTCGGGTACCGGCAGTGCGGCGCGGTCGACCTTCCCGTTGGGGTTCAACGGGATTCGCGCCACGGGCACGAACACCGAGGGGATCATGTGGTCCGGTAGCAGCACGCGCAGGTGTGCCCGCAGTTCCGACGTGGTGGGAGGGGCGCCCGACGCCGCGTGGACGTACGCGGCGAGCCGCTTCCCGCCGCCGGGTTCATCCAGGGAGACGACGACGGCCTGGGTCACCCGGGGGTGGGTGTCCAAGGCCGCCTCGACCTCGCCGAGCTCCACCCGGAAGCCGCGCACCTTGACCTGGTGGTCGAGCCTGCCCAAGAACTCCAGCCCGCCGTCGGGCGTCCGGCGGACGAGGTCCCCGGTGCGGTACAGCCTGCCGCCCGGCGGTCCGAAGGGGTCGGGCACGAACCGCCGGGCGGTGAGACCGGGGCGCCGGTGGTAGCCGCGCCCGACGCTCGCACCCGCCAGACAGGCCTCACCGGGTACGCCGATGGGCACCGGCGCGCCGTCGGCGTCCAGGACGTGGACGGCGGTGTTGGCGATGGGCCTGCCGACCGACACCGCGGGTGCGTCCGGGTCGGCGAACCAGGCGGTGGAGTCCACCGACACCTCGGTGGCGCCGTAGAGGTTGATCAGGGCCGTGCCGGGACACCGGCGGGCGGTCTCGGCCACCAGATCGGTGGTGAGCGCCTCGGCACTGGCGAACAGCCACCGCAGCGGCAACGGCCGTGTCACCGCAGGCATCACCATGCGCAGGATGGACGGCACCAGGTGGGCGGCGGTGATGCCCTCCTCGACCACCACGTCCACGATGTAGCCGGGGTCGCGGTAGCCGTCGGCCTTGGCGAGCACGACGGTCGCGCCCCGGCTGAACGGCCAGAACATCTCGTAGACGGAGATGTCGAAGCTCAACCCGGCGAGTTGCAGGACCTTGTCACCGGGGTCCAGGGGGAACGTGGTCGCCATCCACCACACGTAGTTGACGATGCCCCGGTGACGGATCAGCGTGCCCTTCGGCCTGCCGGTGGACCCGGAGGTGTAGATCACGTACGACAACGCCTCCGGAACCGTCGTCCGGGGCGGCCGGTGTGCCGGCTGCGCGTTGATCGCGGCCCGCTCGGCGCGGTCGTCCAAGCACAGCACCCGTCCGCTGTCCCCGGGCAGCAGGTCGGCGAGAGCGGACTCGGTGAGCACCACCCGCGCGCCGCTGTCGGCGAGCATGTGCTCCAAGCGCTCGCGCGGGTAGTCCGGGTCCAGCGGTACGTACGCGCCGCCCGCCTTGAGCACGCCCAGTACGGCCACGACCGCGTCCACGCCGCGCTCCAGCATGATCCCCACCAGCGTCTCCGGACGCACGCCGAGTTCCCGCAGGCGGTGCGCGAGCCGGTTCGCCCGCGCCTCCAGCTCGGCGTAGGTCGTGGCCGTGCCCTCGTCACGCACGGCCACGGCCGTCGGAGCGCGGTCGGCGGCCCGCTCGAAGAGTTGGTGCAGGCAGAGGTCGTTCGGGAAGGGGGTGTCGGTGTCGTTGACCTGGCGGACCACCGCGTCCCACTCTTCATCGGGCAGTGGGGCGAGGTCGGAGAGCAGGGAGCCGGACCGGCCGGCGTGCTCGGCCAGTTCGGTGAGGAGGGCGCTGAAGTGGGCGGCGAGCCTGCGGGCGGCGTCCGGGGCAAGCCGGTCGGTGTGGTAGTCGAGGCGGAACCGCAGCCCCTCCCGCCGGCCCACGTTCATGACCACCGGGTACTCGGTCTTCTCCCAGGACCCCGCGGGCACGGCGCCGGTCGCCGGATCGGTGTGGTGGCCCTCCACCATGAGGACGGTGTCGAACAGGGCGGTACCTGGTGGCAGCCCGCTCTCCCGCTGGATCCGCGTCAGCGAGTGGTGGTCGTGGTCCCATGACCGGGTGACCTGGTCGTGGGTCGTGCGCAGCCAGGCGGCGACCGGGGTCCGGGCGTCGACCCGGACCCGCACCGGCACGGTGTTGATGAGCAGGCCGACGACCCGGTCGATGCCGGGCAGGTCGCCGGACCGCCCCGTCGTCGTCGACCCGAAGACGACGTCACCGCTCCCGCAGTGGCGGCTGACCAGCAGACCCCACGCGGCGTGCACGACGGAGCCGAAGGTGATCCGCTCCCGCCGCGCCAGCTCGACCAGGCGGTCGGTGACCGCGGGCGTCACCTCGCCGGTCAGGAAGGCGACGTCGTGGTCACCGCCCCGGTCGGAGAGCACGGCGAGCCGGGTGGGGGTGGTGACGTCGGCGAGCAGGTCGCGCCAGTACGTGTCCTCGGAGCCGGCCAGCTCGCGCAACCGGTGGACGTAGTCGGGGAACGCGACCGGTTCGGGCAGCTGCGGCAGCACTCCGGCGGCGCGCAGCACGCGCAGGGTCGTCACCAGTTCGTTCACCACCAGGCGCACGCTCCACCCGTCGAGCAGGGAGTGGTGCCCGTGCAGGATGAGCAGGGCGTCGTGGGCGAGGTGCACCAGGTCGAGCCGGAACGGGGGTCGCCGCACCAGGTCCACGCCGCGGGCACGCTCCTCGGTGAGGTGCCGGGTGAGGCGGGCGGCGACGTCGTCGGCGGCGCTGTCCCGCCAGTCGAGGTCGCGGAACGCCGCCTGGACCGCGGTCCGCACGACCTGCACCGGCTCCGGGCGGTCCCGCCACGCGAAGGTCGTGCGCAAGGCGGCGTGCCGGTCGACCACGTGCTGCCAGGCGCGGCGCACCAGATCCGGTTCGGCGGGCTCGTCCAGCGTGTACGCGAACTGGACGACGTAGTCCGTGCTGCCCGGCTCGAACAGGGCGGTGGCCAGCATGCCCGCTTGCAGGGGCGACAACGGGTGGCTCTCCTCGGCCGGGACGGTATCGGCGACGGCGCTCGGGGTGAGCGGTTCGGCGACGGCGGCCAGCTCGGCCAAGGTCGTGCGGGTGAGGACCTGGGTCGGGGTGACCCGCAGACCTGCCTTCGCGGCACCCGAGACGACCAGGATGGCCATCAGGGAGTCGCCGCCGATGTCGAAGAAGTTGTCCGCGGGCGAGACCGCGGCCCGACCCAGCACTGACGCCCACACCCGTGCGAGCACCTGCTCGGCGTCGGTGCCCGGGACCGTCGGCACCGGGTCAACGGCGGCCGCGGGGTCGGCGGCGAGTGCCGCGGCGAGGGCACGGCGGTCGGTCTTGCCATTGGGGGTCAACGGCATCCGGTCGAGGAGCACGATCCTGCTCGGCACGAGGAAAGGCGGCAGGCGGTCGGCCAGGTGGCGACGCAGCTCCGGTTCCAGCCGATCGCCCCTGTCGACGGGCACCACGTGCGCGGCGAGCCGCAGCGCCCCATCGGGGCCGCCGAACGTGGTGACGGAGGCTTCCCGGACTCGGGGGTGGGCCAGCAGCGCGACCTCCAGCTCGCCCGGCTCGACGCGGTGGCCGCGCACCTTGACCTGGCTGTCGATGCGGCCCCGCAGGTCGAGGGCACCGTCGGAGCGGAAGCGGGCGCGATCGCCGGTCCGGTACATCCGGGCGCCGGGCGGCCCGTAGGGGTCGGGTACGAAGGTGCGGGCGGTCAAGCCCGGGCGGCCGTGGTAACCGCGCGCGACACCGTGGCCCGCGACGTACAGCTCGCCGAGGGCGCCGGGAGGAACCGGGTCGAGGGTGTCGCCGAGCAGGTGGACCCGGGTGTTGGCGGTGGGGGTGCCGATGAGCGTGGTCGGTGTGTGCCCGGTCAGGTCGGCATAGGTGGCGAAGACCGTGATCTCGGTGGGGCCGTAGGCGTTGACCAGCCGTCCGGAGAAGTCCGCGATCCGGGCCGCCATCGGCGGCGGCATCGCTTCGCCCACGGTGACCGCCATCTTCAGCGGCCCGTCGAAGCCTGCCGCGAGCAGCAACCGCCACCCGGCCGGGGTGGCCTGGACGTGGGTGACGCCGTGTTCCCGGATCGCCCGCGCGCGTACGGCGCCGTCGGCGTGGCCGGAGTCCGGTGACACCACGACCGTGCCCCCTGTGATCAGGGGCAGGAACAGCTCCACGGTGGACGGGTCGGAGTTCGGCGACGTGGCCAGCAACCACCGGTCGGTGGGGCCGGAACGCAGGTGGTCGCGTGCGCCGAGCAAGAAGTTGGTCAGCCCGGTGTGGGTGATGTCGATGCCTTTTGGCCGCCCGGTGGATCCGGACGTGTGGATCACGTACGCGAGGTCGGTCGGGCGCGGTGGGCTCGGTGGGAGGGCTCCGTCCCTAGCTACACCGGAGAACTCCAGGACGCGCGCGATCCCGAGGGCTGGGTGGTCCGCTCCGTCGTCGGTGACCACGACCCGGGCACCGGCGTCCTCGGCGAGGAACGCGAGCCGAGCCGCCGGGTAGCCGGGATCGAGCGGGACGTACGCCGCGCCCGCCTTGAGCACGCCGAGGATGGCCACCACCAGGTTGGCGCTCCTGGGCAGGCCCACCCCGACCACGTCGCCCCGGCGGACCGACGCGGCCCGCAGCCCGGCCGCGAAGGCGTCGGTGTGCCGGTCCAGCTCGGCGTAGGTCAGGGTGTGCCCTGCGGCCACGACGGCGGTCGCGGTCGGGCTGGCCGCGACCTGCGCGCGGAGGAGGTCCACGACCGTCCGGTCGAGGGGGTACGAACCGTCGTCCGGGTGGTCGGCCGTGTTGCGGGCCCAGTTCCCGGTGACCAGCGCGAGGTCGGCGGGTCCCATCACGGCGGCGGCGGTGACGGGTTCCCCGGGGTGTTCCGCCACGTGGGCGACGACGTTGCCCACGTACCGCAGCAGGCGCCGCGCGGTGCCGGTGTCGAACAGGTCGGTGGCGAAGTTCAGCGCCAGGTCGATCCCGTCGGTGCCGTTGACCGCCGTGAGTGCCAGGTCGACCTTGGCCGTGCGCTCGGTGAGCTGGACGACCGAGGCCCCGAGGCCGGGTACCTCCGCCGGGCGTTCGGCGGCTTCCAGGCACTGGTAGACGACCTGGTACAGCGGGCCGCGTCCCCGTTCGGCCGCCACCTGCTCGACGGTCACGTCGTGGTGGTCGAAGGCGGCGAGGACGGCGTCCTTCGCCCGGCGCAGCGCCTCGGTGAACACCGGTTCGCCGGTCAGGTCCACCGGCAGCGCGACCGGTGTGGCGAACAGGCCGACGATCGATTCGGTGGCGGTGTCACCGCGACCGGAGAGCAGGGACCCCACCGCGAACCGCTCCTGGCCCGAGCAGTGCCGCAACACGGCGGCGAAACAGGCGAGGAGCACCGTGTAGACGGTCGTTCCGCTGGTCGCCGCCACAGCGCGCACGGCGTCGGCCAGGTCGGCGGGGAGGGACTGCCTAACCGTGTCACCCCGGTGGGACGGCTCGCCGGGGCGGGGGCGGTCGGTGGGTAGTTCCAGCACCTCCGGGGTGTTCGCGAGCGCGGTCCGCCAGTGCGCGAGCTGCCGGTCGGCCAACCCGGCGGAGAGCCGGTCACGCTGCCACTGCGCGAAGTCGGCGTACCGCACGGGGCGGGAGGCCGCTTCGGGTGCGTCCCCGTCGAGCAGCGTGCGGTAGGCGACGTCCAGCTCGCGCAGGAGCAGGGCGCTCGACCAGTCGTCGGTGGCGATGTGGTGCGTGGTCAGGACCAGGACGTGGTCGTCCGGCGCGAGGGTGGCCAGCAGGGCGCGCAGGACCGGTCCACGTCGCAGGTCGAACGGCGTGGCGAACTCGGCCTCGGCGACGCGAACGGCCTCGGTCCAGCGCAGCGGCTCCGCGACGTCGCCCAAGTCGACGAAGCGCCACGGGACCTCCACGGTGTCGGCCACCACCTGGGTGGCCCCGGCCGGGTCCGGGTAGGTGGTGCGCAGGATGTCGTGCCTGGTCACCAGGGTGTCCAGCGCCCGACGGAGTGCGCTCACGTCCAGGGGGCGCCGGATCCGCAGGACCCTCGGTACGTTGTACAGCCCGGTGGCGGCTGAGAACTGGTGGGCGACCCACATGGCGTGCTGCACCGGGGACAGCGGCGCGGGGCCGGGCGGACGGGGCGGGATGCGGACCACCTCGGCCCGGCCGCCCGCGCCGCGCAGGCGGCGCAGTACGAGGTCCCGTTTGGCCTGGGCGAGCTGCGTCGCGCGGTCGGTGTCGGTCATCTGTGGCTCCCGGTCCGTGTCAGTCGCGCAGGCTGCGGGGCCGCATGTCGACCCACACCCGCTCGATGTGCTCGATGCAGTCCTCCTCCGGGCCCCGGGTGCCCTCGGCCGACCACCCGGCTGGCAGGGGCCGCTCCCGCGGCCAGATCGAGTACTGCTCCTCGTCGTTGACCACGACGAGGTACTGCCGTTCGGTGGGCTCGGTCATCGCTGTGTCTCCCTCAGCGGCTCGTGTGGTCCGGGTCGGCCGCTACGAGGGCGGCGATCTCGGCTTCGGTCAGCCCCGCGACTTCGGCCACGATCAGGTCCTCCACGCGGGCTGCCACCGCGCGGACCGTGGGGTGCTCGAAGATCAGCCGGATGGGGATGTCGGCGGCGAACGCGTCGCGCATCCGGTTGACCGCCCTGGTCACCAGCAGCGAGTGCCCACCTGACGCGAAGAAGTCGTCGTGGGCGCCGAGTTCGCGCACCCCGAGCACCTCGGCCCAGATCCGTGCCACGGCCACCTCCGCGTCCCCGCTGGGTGGGACGTGCGGCCGGTCGTCCGCATCGTCCGGGTCGGGCGGTGGCAACGACCGACGGTCGGTTTTCCCGGACGGTGTCCTGGGCAGGTCCGGCAGCAGCACGAACACCGCGGGCACGGCGGCGGGCGCGAGCCGCTCGGCGGTGAACTCGCGCAGCGCCGCCTGCACCGCGTTGGTGGGTTCGGCGGCCCCCACGGCCGCGTACGCGACCAGGCGGCGTTCACCCGGCATCGGCTCCCAGACGGCGGCGGCGGCGTCCGCCACCCCGGGGAACGCCCGCACCGCGGCCTCGACCTCACCGAGCTCGATCCGCACCCCGCGCAGCTTCACCTGGTGGTCGTCGCGCCCCCGGTAGCGAAGCACGCCATCGGTCCCCACCCTGCCGAAGTCCCCGGTCCGGTACATCCGGCGCCCGGGCGACCACGGATCGGGCACGAACACGCGGGCGGTGCGACCGGGCTGTCCCAGGTAGCCCCGGGCGAGACCGATCCCGCCGATGCACAGCTCACCGAACGCGCCGGGCGGCACCGGCCGCAGTGAATCGTCGAGCACGTACACCGCCTGGTCCTCCATGGGACGGCCGAGCGCGACGGCCTCGTCGCCATCGGCGTCGGCCGGGACGCACACGTGGTGGGTGGAGTCGATCGACACCTCCGTGGTGCCCCAGTGGTTGTTGAGCGAGCAGTCCAGACCCGCGAACCGCTCGTGGAAGAGGCGGACGGCCGAGGGCGGCAGCCGGTCGCCGTCGGACACCAGGTTCCGCAGCGCGCCGAGCTCGGACCTGTGCTCGGGACGGATCTCCTCCAAGAACAGCGCCAGCATCCCCGGGACGAACTGCAGCCACACGACGCCGTGGTCGGCGACGGCCGCCAGCAGGGCGCGCGGGTCGCGGTGCAGGCCGGGCGGCAGCACAACGGTTCGCGCCCCGTGCATGAGCGGCCAGAAGACCTCGCGGGCCACGTCGTCGAAGGTCAGCGGGGTTTTGAGGAGCACCGCATCGCCGGGAGCGAGCAGGTAGCGCAGCTGGAGGTCGACCATCTGGCCGACCCACCCGGCGTGGGTGCACCCGACGGCCTTCGGTTCGCCGGTGGACCCCGAGGTGAAGTAGACGGCGCACAGGTGGTCCGGTCGCACCTCGGGCAGCGCGGGCCCGGCGAGCCCCGCTTCGACCAGCGTGGCGACGTCCACGCGATCCGGGCCGTCGGTGGCCGGTTCCGCGCCGCCCGCGACGATGCAGATCCGGGCTCCGGCGGTGGACAGCAGGCGAGCGAGCCGCGGTGCGGGCGTGTCGGGTTCCAGGGGCACGTACGCGCCGCCCGCCTTCAGCACGCCCAGCAGCACGGCCACCAGGTCGGCGGACCTCTCCACGAGAACGCCCACCGGCACGTCCGGCCCGACACCGCGAGCGACCAGGCCGCGTGCGATGGCCTCGGCCCTGGCGTCCAGTTCGACGTAGGTGAGCCGGGTGTCGCCGTCGACCACGGCCTCCGCCGACGGCGTCCGCCGCACCTGCTCGGTGATCAGCCGGTGCAGCACGTCCGGGGCCCGCCCGGAGGCGCCGCCGTCGGCCGCTGTGCGTAGGAGGACCAGGTCCGGGCGGTCCAGCATGGGCACGTCGTCCACCCGCAGCGTCGGGTCGGCGGCGACGGCCGAGAGGAAGCGGACCAGGTGCTCGGCGAACCGGGTCACCGTGTCCACCTCGTACAAGGCGGTGTCCCACTCCACGTACAGGTCGAGCCCGCCCTTGGTCCGGTGGAAGTCCAGCGACAGGTCGTACTTGGCGCCGCTGCCCGGGGTCGGCACCTCGGCCACGGTCAAGCCGTGCAGCCGGGGCGGCACCAGCGGGGTGGTGTGGTCGACCAGGACCTGGAACAGCGGAGTGCGGGACGGGTCCCGCACCACCCCCGTCTCGGTCACGACGGTGTCGAACGGGACCGTCCGTGCCTCGTAGGCGTCCAGCGCCGTGGCTCGGACGCGGTCGACCAGCTCGCCGAACGCCGGGTTGCCCGAGACGTCCCCCGCGACCGCCACCATGTTGAGGAACGGACCGATGACCGGAGGGCCGCCTGCCCCCGGGCGGGTGGACGACGAACTGCCGGTGGTCACGTCGGTTCGACCGCTGTAGCGGTAGAGGACGGCGTGCGCACCCGCGAGCAGGACCATGAACAGGGTCGCGGCGTGCGTCCGGCCCACCTCGCGCAGACGGGCCACGGTTTCCCCGGCGACGGGGAACGCGGTGCTGCGCCTGCCGTGGCCGCCCCGCGTCGGGGGTCTCGGGTGATCCGGGGGCAACTCGAACGGCGCCCGACCCGTCAGCGCCGCCGAGTACCGCTCCACCGCGGCCGGACGAACCGCCGCGGTGGCCTCGGCGGCGACGTCCCGGAACTGGCGGACCGGCTGCAGCGGCACCCCTCCGGGACCGTCGTCCACCAACCGGTTGTAGAGGGCTTCCAGCTCCAGGTAGAGCACGCCCAGGGATGCCCGGTCGATCGCCACGTGGTGGACTGTCACGCAGAGCACGTGCTCCTCCGGTCCGAGCCTCAGCACGCGTGTCCGCATCGGCGGTTCCGCGGCGAGGTCGAGCGGCGCCGCCGCCACGGCCCGCAGGGTGTCGTCGAGGTCGTCGGGGGAGGTGTCGGCGACGATGAACCGGAACTCCTCCAACCGCCTGCGCAGTCCGACGAGGGCGCCGCCGTCTTCGGTGATCGAGGTGCGCAGGACCTCGTGCCTGGTGACGATCCCGGTGAGGGCGAGCCGGAGCGCTTCGAGGTCCAACGGGCCGGTCAGGCGCAGGAACGTCGTGCTCAGGTAGACCGCGCTCGCCGGGGTGAGCTGGTCGGCCAGCCACAGCACGTGTTGGTTCCTGGGCACCGCGACCCGGTCCGCGACAGCGGGCGTCATCCGGGCCATCACCGGGTGGTGAAGTAGCGGACCATGCGGTCGATGCCGTCCTCGTACCGGGCCGACGTGTAGGACAGCCGCAGTGTCGTGGGCAGTCCGAAGTCCGCGCCGGGCACGGTCGCGACGGCGGTTTCGCGCAGGATGTCGACGGCCAGGGTCAGCGAGTCGGGGATCCGGTGCTCCTCCATGTGCTCGGCGCAGTCCAGGGTCAGGTAGAAGCCGCCGCGCGAGCGGATCGCGGTGACTCCGGGCACCGGGGCGAACGCGCGCACGGTGTAGTCGCGGCGCCTGCGGTAACGACCGACGATCTCCGCCAGGCCGTCCTGGTGGTCCAGTGCGGCGATCGCACCGAACTGGGGTACCGGGTCCGTGGTCAGCAGCGTGTGGTGCTGCACGACGGTCAGCGGCTCGACCAACTCCTGCGGGACCAAGGCGTACCCGACCCGCCGGGCGTACATGCGGTGGCCCTTGGAGAAGGCGTTGGTGACCACGATCGGTGAACGGGTCCCGGTCAGTTCGACCGCGGAGAACGGGACGTCGTCGAAGTGGCAGTTGTTGTAGATCTCGTCGCTGATGATCACCGCACCGCCGTCGACGATGCGGTCGACGGCCGCGAACTCCTCCCGGCTGACGACGTTGCCCAGCGGGTTGCCGGGCGAGTTCACCACGACGATCCGGGTGCGGTCGGTGATCGCTCCGGCCAACGAATCGAGATCGATCCGCAAGGTGTGCGGGTCGATGCGGTAGTACCGCACGGTGGCACCCGCCAAGCGGGCGGTGAAGGTGTAGAGCGGGTAGTACGGCATCGGCACCAGGACTTCGTCGCCGGGCCCGGCGAGGAGCTGGTTCAGGTTGCGGAACGCCATGCTGGTACCGACGCTGACCACGAACCGCTCCGGGTCCAGGGTCACGTTGTGCCGCTTCTCGTACTCCACGGCCAGCCGTTCGCGCAGCTGCGGCAGGCCACCGGGGAACACCAGGGAACTCTTCGCGTGGTCGGCTGCGGCTTCCAGCATGGCGTCGACGATCGGCGCGGCCGGGGGTTCCTCCACCTTGCCCAAGGTGAGCCGGACGACGTCGTCCCGCGTTCGTTCGATCTGTTGGGCCATCCCGTCCAGCACGAACATGAGGAACCGCTCGTCGGCGAAGGACACCGGTAGCCGGGACTGGAGGGAGAGCGGCACTCGATCGTTCATCATTCACCTCTCGGGAAACGGGTGGTCTGCACGGGGCGGCGGGCCTCCGGCGTCGTGGCCGAGGGACCGCGAGGCTCGTGCTCGCCCCCTTCGCGGGTGGGCCAGTGGCGGTCGAGCACGGCGGCGAGCGCGGCGGCGTCGGTGAGGAACGAGAAGTGGTCACCGTCGACCACCTCCGTCCCCCACCAGGTATCGGTGACGGCTTCCCACGACGCCAAGCGGGCCGCCGGGACCACGGGATCGGCTGCTCCGCCGATCGCGACCACGGGTGTGCGCGTGCGTTCCGCGTGGGTGTCCACGTAGGTCCCGCCCGCGGCCAGGTCGGCGCGCAGAGCGGGGAGGGTGAGCCGCATCAGGTCGTCGTCGGCCAGCAGGTCGGGCCGGGTTCCGCCGCGTGAGCCGAGGAAAGCCAGCAGCGCGGTGTCGGACAGGTCCTCGGGGTGGGTGGGCAGGTCACCCCTGCCCGGGGCGGAACCGCCGCAGACGACCAGCCCGGCGACCGGGAGTGCCATGCCCTCCAGGGTGCGGGCGACCTCGTACGCGAGCAGCGCGCCGAAGCTGTGCCCGAACAGGACGACCGCGTGGGCGTCGGGGGCCAGCGCGGCAGCGGTGGCGGTGGCCATCGCGCGCACCGACCGGGCGTGTGGTTCGCGCAGCCTGGGACCACGGCCGGGGTACTGGACGCCGAGCACGGCACGGGTCCCGGCGAGGCCGGTCGCCAGGGCCCAGCCCGCCGATGCGCTCGCTCCGGCTGGTGGGAAGAACACCACCCCCGGCTGGGCGTCGGGTTCGGTGCGGCCCAGCCGGCGCAGCCACGGCGAGCCGGTCACCGGGTCGCCTCCCGGGCCAGCAGGTCGACGCGGTGGGCGAAGTCGGCGAACCCCGGGTGGTCGAACAGGGCGCGCAACTCGGGCCGCACCCCCAGTTCGGCCTCGATGCGGGCGCAGATCGCCAGCGCGGTGGCGGAATCACCACCGAGGTCGAAGAAGTCGTCCCCGTCGGTGACGTCGGTGTCGAGGCAATCGCGCCAGACCGACCGCACCACGCCTGCCGACCTGTGTCGATCGTCGTTGACCACGGCTTGGTTCCTCTTCTCGCGGGTTACAGGGACGCCGGGAACGGGTGTGCGGCCCGGGGCTGGTAGCCCGGCTCTCCCGGGACGCCGTCGTCGGGCAGGCAGCGGTCGACCCACACCGAATCCGACAGGGCGGCGCAGGCGCGCCGCGTTCGGTCCAACCGATCCGGGTAGGAGGGGTCGTCGGCAGCGAGCAGCACTCCGAGCGCGGTTCCGCTGTGGGCGGCGACGACCCCCAGCCCACCGACCGCCCGGCACACCTCGATCATCTCGTCGAGGAATCGCTTGCGGCACAGCCGCTGGTTCATCAGGGCGCTGCGGGTCGCCACCTCACCGATGAGACCGACGTCGCCTGCGGCGACTGCGCCTGTCACGGTGGCGAGCAGGCGCTCGTAGGTTCGCATCGAGGCCGCGGTGAAGTGCTTGGGCTGCCGGTTGAAACCGACTGTTTCGACTTCCCCGCCTTCATCGACACCGACCACGACCATCGGCGGCAGGTGCCCGAGCATCGCGCGCAGCCGCACCTCGCGGTGGTGGAAGGCCACCACGCCCGGGTACATGACGCCGTCGGAAGGCTCGATGTCGCGCATCAGGTCCTCGATGGCCTCCGGCGTGGGCACGTCCCCCAGCGCCAACCCGGTGGCGCGTGCGGTGGCCACCAGGTCGGCCGACGAGCTGGCCAGGCCCTTGCCCTCGGGCAGGTTGCCGTCGAGCAGCAGCAGCCCTCCGCCACCTCGACCCGACCGGACCAGCATCGTCCTGACCAGGGTCAGGGCTTTGGACTTGTGCCGCGGCCGGACGACGACGTCGTGGGCGCCCGGATCGTGGTGGAAGGACGCGGTGCTCCACCGCGCGATGGGCATGGTCACGAGGAAGTCGGAGCCGTCGGGCAGGGCACCCTGCAACAGCTCGCCGAACGTGCCGAACGCCGAGGCGGTGCCGCTGCGTTCGCCGGTGCCGATCCTGCGGGACACCGGGTCGCCCAGCCGGGTCACGGCCGACCTCTCCCGCCCAAGGCGCGGTCGACGCCACCCGCAACCGCTTCCAGCGCCCGGCGCAGTCCGGCGACCTGGTCGGCCAGCGTGGCGCGTTCAGTGGTCTGCGCGGCCAACAACTCGGCCGTCCTGTCCGGGTGCGCCGCCCCCGCGGAGGCTCGGCGGAGCAGCTCGCCGGCCGGGTCGAGTGCGTCTGCGAGCAGCCCCCCCGGGTCGGTCAGGTGGTGGCCGTGCGCCTCGGCGATGGTGCCGAGCAGGTCACCGGCGACGGCCTCCCCGTCACGACCGGCCGCGTGGGCGACGGACACGAACCGGCCGGCCAGGACCTGGGCCTCCCGCCACGGCACGCCCGCGTCCAGGGTCAACCGGTTGGCCAGGGAGAACCCACCGAGGTACTCCTCGGCGCATCGGCGTCGGGCGTGCTCGGTGCGGAACACCAGTTCGTCGAGGACGTGCGTCCACAAGCGCAGCAGCGATCCTGCGGTCCCGAGCGCCCCGACCAGCCCGGCGGTGCTCTCCTTGGACACCTCGACGGTGTTGCTGTACGGCGTGTTGCGCTGGGTGAGCGCGACGTCGACGTACCACGACGTCAGGTGCGCGGCCCGGCCGCGGATGCGTTCGAGCACCGGGTAGTTCTTCTTCTGCGGCATGGCGGAGGAAATCCCGGCCAGGGCATCGGGCAGCTCGACCAACCGGTACTCGCTCCCGGACCACGCCATCAGGTCGGTGACGAACCTGCTGGCGCCGACCGCGAACGTCGAGCACTCGGCGGCGACCTCCAGCACCCACGACCGGGACGCCACGCTCACCAGGGCGTGCGGTTCCGGCCCGGAGAAGCCGAGCAGCGCGGCCATCCGGTCGCGATCCCAGGGCAGTTCCTGCCCCGACATGGCCCCCGCGCCCAGCGGGCAGCGGGCCATGCTCTCGTGGACGGCCAGCAGCCGCCGGGCCGTGTGCAGCAGGTGCGAGACGACGGCGGACAGGTGGAACGCGGGCGTGACCACCTGTGCCGCCTGCAGGTGGGTGAAGCCGGGGAACGGGTCGGTCAGGTGGCGACCGGCGGTGCGCAGCGCGGCGGCGGCGCAGGCCAACAACTCGTCCAGCACGTCCAGCACACCGTCTCGCCCGGCCATGAGCGCCACGGTGGCCTGCAGGTCGTTGCGACTGCGGTCGACGTGCCAGGCGGGGGCGTCGACCTGGTCGGCGACCCGCCGCTCCACGGCGAGCGCCAGGTCGGAGAGGTTGCCACCCGGGTCGGCGGTCACCCCCTCGGCGGCGATGCCGTCGAGCGCGGCTACGACTCGTTCCGCGGCGGATCGGTCCAGCACGCCCAAGCGGACGTACTCGGTGAGCAGCACCTTCTCCACGACCAGGTGGTGCCGCAGCAGGTGGTCGGCGTCGTGGTGGAACTGCGGGTTCAGCACCTCGCGGCGCCACACGTCGTCCGGGTGCCCGCTGACCCGGCCGCTGAGCGGGGTCGCGCTCCCCGAAGTCGCGGTCATCGGCCGCTCCCGCTCTCGCGCGTACCGGCCACCCGACGCCAATCGGGGTCGTACCCCGCGACGTGGGCCAAGCCGACGCTGGTGGCCAGCGACACCGCGTCCGGCACGTCGCGCCGCGCCGAGGGCAGCACCGTGCCGTCGCGGTGGTCGGCCACGAGCAGGTCCTCCACGGACGCTGTCAGCGCGGCCTGCGGCCCCAGTTCGACGAACAGGGGCCGGCGGGCGTCGGCCGCGGCGGCGCGGCAGGCGGCGGCGAACAACACCGGCGAGCACAGGTGCGCGGCCCAGTACGCGGCGCCGAGTTCGGGCCCGCGCACCACGCGGGCCAGGACGGTCGAGTACATCGGGATGTCGGTGTCGGTGGCTTCCAGCGCCGTCAACCGGGACACCAGCTCGGGCACGGCGGAGGCGACCCTCGGCGAGTGCGAGGCGGCACCTGCCTTGAGCTTGCGGCAGAAGACCTTGCGCGCGAGCAGTGGCTCGACGACCTCCACGAGCGCCGCCGGATCGCCGCACAGGGTGACGAAGTGGTCGCTGTTGACCGCCGCGACGAACACCCGGTCCGCGTACGGCGCAACGGCCGCCCGCGCGGTCCGCTCATCCGCCTGCACCGCCCACATGTCACCGGAATCCGCCATGGACTCCAGCAGTTCGCCTCGGACGCACACCAAGGCCGCCGCGTGGTCGACGGTGAGCGCCCCGGCGGTGACGGCGGCGGCGATCTCGCCCATGCTGTGACCGATCACGGCGTCGGGCGCCACGCCCCAGTGCCGCCAGAGCGCGGCGAGCGCGACCTGCAGCGCCCACAGCACGGGTTGGACGCGGCCCTCCCCCTCGATGTTCGCGGACCCGCGCACCGCGTCCAGGAGCGACCACCCGGCGTGCCGTGCCACGGCGGCGTCGCACTCGTCGAGGGCCTCGGCCACGACCGGTCCTGCTGCGAGGAGTTCGCGGCCCATCCCGGCCCGCTGCGCTCCCTGACCTGGGAAGACGAACACCACGCGGTCGGGGGGACCGGGACGGGGGCCGGAGCCGGTCGTCGGGAGCGCACGCAGCGCAGCGGCCAGTTCGGCGCTGTCACGGCCGACGACCGCACCGCGGCACGGGTGGTGCGCGCGCTCCGCGGCGGTACGGCACACGGTCTCGGGACCGTGTGCGTCCAGCAGGTCCGCGTACTCGCCGGCCAACGCCGTGAGCGCGGCGGGATCGGGTGCGGACAGCGGCAGGACGTGCGGGAAGGGGGTGGGGAGGGCGGTGCCCGGCTCGACGGGCGCGGCGCGGGTGATCATGGGTGACCTCCGAGGTCCACCGTGGCCAGCCGCAGCTCCGAGGTGTACCGGCGCCCCGCAGCGTCGCGCAGCCACAGGTGGTCCGCCCCCGGTGCCATCTCGGTGAGGCGGACGGTCCGATCGCCGGTGAGATCCGCGCTGCGGATGGCCCTGCACAGGACATTGACGAGCAACGGACTGTCGAAGTCGACGTAGATCGGTTTCTGCTGACCCTGCACCTTGGCGAACACGTGCCGGGGCAGGCCGTGGTCGCGCCACCAGTGCCGGGTCCGGGCGTAGCGGTCCGCCTCGTCGCGGACGGCGGCGAACCCGAGCGCAGTGGCCGGGAACGCCCACGACTCGCGGGTGACGACGAGTCTGTCGACGGTGAGGCGGGGTGTGTGCGGGACGTCCCCGAAGATGTCGAAGCGGTCGCCGACGAGGTTCATGAGCATCTCGGCGAACACGTCGAGGACGTCGAACCGTTGTCCCTCCACGGTGACGTGGACCCCGTCGGCGTCGCTGCCGACGACGAGGTCGGCGGCACGCAGCAGCCCCGGCCGCGCCGGGTCCTCGGTCTGGTCGAACAGCGCGACCAGGAAGTCCCGGTCGCGGATCAGGGCCGGGCGGGTGCGGGCCGAGAGACGCCCGGACTCCTTGGGCAGCACGGGGTGCAGCCGGGGCCTCGGGTCCTCGGCGTCCAGGCAGGCGAACAGTTCGTCCCGCTCGGGGTGGAAGGCGACGCCGACAGCGTTGCGCAAGGTGTTGACCGCGATGTGGAACTCGCCCAGGACCAGCGTGAAGTCGCCACGCCGGAACGCCTCGTCGTCCGCGGCGGACACCATGACGTCCGGGCTGCAGTAGCGCGCGGCCGTCCACCCCGCCTTGGGCGCCGCGAACACCTCGGCCACCGGGCCGGCGAGGTCCGCGCCGCGGTACGCCAGGGAGGGGGTGTCGGCGGGCTCACCCAGGACGGTCCGCCAGCGGAGCCGGAACTCCGCGTCCACCGCGTCCGCGAGGACTCGACCTTCGTCGTGCACCAATGGCATGGCGGTGCTCCACAGCCACGCCAACGTGGGAGCGGAGCCGTGTTCGGCGGTGTACTGGTGGACCAAGTCGCGCATTCGCTCGGCGAGCGCCTGCCCGATCCGGTGGGTGTACCAGCGGACGCTGCGGAGCAGGAGTTCGACGGGGGAGAGCGCCGTCAGGAAGTCCTGGCCCATGACCGGTGTGGCAGCCCGCAGCGCGTCGAGGAAGACCAGGGTCCGGCCGCCGTACATCTTGCCGTGGTTGCGTCCCGGCTCGCTACCGGTCACTTCCCGGAAGACCTCGTCCAGGCCGACCAGCGCCAGCGCCAGCTTGTCCGGGTCGTCCTGGGCCTCGCGCACGGTGTCGCGTGCGGCTTCCAGCCGGTCAAGACCGATCTCGACGGCATCGCGCAGCGTCCCGTCCCCGATCCGGGCGAGGAGCGCCCGCAGCGCGACCTCCGGCCTCAGCCCGGCGGGCACCTCCAAGCGCCAGGTGAGGACCCTCTTGCGACAGAGCCGGTCCAGCATCGCGTAGACGTCGTCCTCGGTGGCCAGGCCGGGCGCGGTTCCGGCCAGCTCCCCGGCGATGCGGTGGGCGGGGGTGGTTCCGTCGCACCGCGCGAGGACCGCCGCATCCGACGCGGACAGGGTGAGGGGCCGCAAACCGGGCAACCGGACCTCGGTTCCCCCGACTTCGGCGAACGCCCGTCGATAAGGGGGCATCCAGCGTCGGACTCGTTCATCGGTGCCGATCAGGGCGGCGAGCCGATCGACGGCCCAGGACTCGAAGAAGATCTCGGAGCGCTCGACCAGCGCCGGGCCGTTCGTCACCGCCGACGTGGGCGTCGAGGGGTCGCACCGACCCCAGCCGACCGGGCCGAAGAAGCCGATGGTGTCGTTCTTGACGCAGTAGCGCTGCCAGTAGTTGGCCATCCGCTCCTCTTGCTGGCGGTAGCGCGCGTTCCGGCCATCGGCGACCGGGTCGCGCCGCAGGAACGACCCGAGCCCGCCCTCGGCCGCCCGGTGGTTCTGCCACACCAGGGCGCGGCGGAACCCGGCTGTCCCGGTGACCTCCTGCAACCGGAGGGTCAGCGTCGACATCGCCTCGGCGAAGCGCTCGCGGTAGGCGGCCCGATCCACGGGCGTGGTCGCGCGGTCCGCGGCGGCGGCGAGGTCGGGCGCGGCCAGGGCCGCCACCCCGGACGCCGGGAAGCCCGGCGCCCTGAGCAGGAACGGGCGCCACAGTGCCCAATCGTCGCCGATCCGAACGTGGGTGGCGGCGGTGGGGTCACCCACGGGGCGCATCGTGATCCGCCGGGTCGACGAGCACGCTCGTGATCTCCTCGGTGATCTCGTCCACGGTTCGCAGCATGAACAGCGTCGAGACGGGCAGCTTCACACCGAGCAGGTCGCGTATCCCGTGCACCACGTCGACGCCCTTGACGGAGTCGCCACCGTGGTCGAAGAAGTCGTCCTGGGCGGTGAACGCGGTCGAACCGAGCACCTCGCGGTAGATGCCGAGGACGGCGAGCCGGATTTCCTCGGTCGAGACGGCCTGGTCGTTGGTCATCGCACGGCCTTCCAGGTCAGGAGATGTAGACGAAGTAGGACTTGAGCGCGGGCATCAGCACCTTGAGCGGGATGCGTCCGCAGACCCCGAGTGCGAACAGCAGGTTGTAGCGCAGGTTCTGGATCGGCATCCCGTCCTTCACCGCGAGCACCGAGCGCACGGCACTCACCGGGTCGTGCCAGTCGATGTTGAACGACACCGACGCGCTCAGCGAGGTGACCTTGTGGAGGGTGCCCGGTGGCATGTAGAGCACGTCGCCCGCCTCGACCACGCGCGTCGTGGTCTGGACTCCCTCGAACCTGGGGTTCTTCTCGTAGTCCGGGGCGTCCGGGTCCACACCGGACCACCGCCAGTTGTAGGTGTACGCCCGGTCCCGGTCCTCGGGCGCCACCATGACGAACCGCTTGCTGCCGTGGAACTGGAAGAACAGGTTGTGGGTGAGCAGGGTGTCGAAGTGCAGCGGCGTGACCGCCCGGGACGGTCCGACGAAGAACTGGGGGAACTCCCACCACTGCTTGGCGAAGAAGGACGGCAGCAGCTCGGCGGGAAACGGCTTCAGTTCGTCCCTCAACCGCGGCACCATCGCCAGCAGCGGCACGTCGTGCAGGTAGGCGGGCGGCTCCCGCTCCGCGCGCACCTCCTCGGGCAGTGCCTCCCACTCCAGCACGGACGCGCAGTAGTCGGCCATCCTGACCGAGGAGGTCCTGCCATCGGCCACCCGGCCGACCTTGAGCCTGACCGGCAGGTCCGGTGCGATCTCGGCGAAGTAGGGCAGGCTCCACGAGCGGGTGGCCGGCAGGTGCGCGAGCGCGCCCTTCATCAGAACCGGGCGCTTGTTGACGTAGTCGCGGTAGAACTCGGCTGGAGACAGGTCGGATCGGACGTCAGCCGACCAGGTCGGCGCGGTAGCGGACATGCGGACTCCCAGCAGGCTCGGATCGAGCGGTCGAGTCGTGCAGGATCGAAGCGACGACGTCGACCGCGTGGTCGACGTCCGCCGTATCGACTCCCAGGTGCGTGACGGCCCGGATGCGTCCCGGACCGAGTTCAGCGAGGTCGATCCCGTGCTCGCGAGCGGCGCCGATGAGCGCTGTGCTGTCCCACCCGTGCGCGGTGACGCGGAAGAAGACCATGTTGATGTCGGCGTCGCCGTCGAGGGTGATGCCCGGGATCGCGGACAACCCCTCGGCCAGGCGACGCGCGGTGGCGTGGTCCTCGGCCAACCGTCCGCGATCGCGGAGGCCGACGAGGCCCGCTGCCGCGACCACGCCAGCTTGGCGCATGCCGCCGCCGAGCATCTTGCGCACCCTGCGGACGCCGGCGACGAACGCCTCCGGACCGACCACCACGGAACCGATCGGGGCGCCGAGACCCTTGGAGAGGCAGAACTGCACGCTGTCGGCGTGCGCGGCGATGTCGGCGGCATCGACGCCGGTCGCGGCGGCGGCGTTGAAGATGCGGGCGCCGTCGACGTGCACCGGAACGCCGTGTGCGTGGGCGAAGGCGGCGGTGTCGGCGAGATACGCCTGGGACAGCACCTTGCCGCCCGCGTGGTTCTGGGGGTTTTCCAGGCACAGCAGGGCGGGCAGGGCGAACTGCGGGTCCCCTGGATCGGTGGGGAACGCGGCAACCAGGGCGTCCGGGTCGAGCGAGCCGTCGTGGAGGTTGGGCACCGGGTGGTAGACCACGCCGCCGCAGACCGATGCGCCACCCGCCTCGTAGACGTAGATGTCCGACTGCTCACCGACGATCACCTTCGTACCGCGCGGGCAGTGCACGAGGATGCTCGCCAGGTTGGCCATGGTCCCGCTCGGCAGGTAGCAGCCGGCCGGTTTCCCCAGGACCGAGGCAGCCTCTGCCTCCAGCGCAACCACCGTCGGGTCCTCACCGTAAACGTCGTCCCCGAGCGGTGCTGCGGCCATCGCGGCCATCATCTCGGCTGTCGGCAGGGTGAAAGTGTCACTGCGCAACTCGATCCGACGCCCAGCTCGTCCGACGTCCTTCACCAAGCCCTCGCCCACGACCACCTCCGGTGTCGGTGTCCGTCGCAACGGACTCTCCGACACCACAGTCGGGTGCGCGGCGATCAGCGCCCTGTCCGCCCGCTATCACCGTGCCGGGATGAGGGGCCGATGGTCGGATCAGGATCGAGGGGCAGCGGGGATTCCACGCGAGGTGGACGAGGTCGCCGCCACGCCGTCCGTGACCTGTTTCGGGCTGTTTCGGGCTGGACGGAGGTGGACTGCCGACGCGCACCCGAGCCTCCGCCCGAGTCGTGGACGCGGGTCTCGTCCACCACCCCGCGGGGGCGGCCGAATGGGAAGGTCCGCCGCGGTGCCGATGGGTGGGCTCCCCGGAGTGGTTCGACGACGGTGATCCGGTTTTCGCGTTGTGGCCGCGCCAGGTTGACCGAGGATGTCGACCCGATTCGCGGGCGGCCCGTGGTGTCGTCCCAGTGGTGGTTCCGCGCCGGCGCCTGCCGCAGAGCCCGGACCTGGAAAATGTCCAGCAGGCCGGGATGGTTGAGGCCGAGGTGTTCGAGCAGGCCGTCGTGCGCATGATCGGCGACGCGGGCGGGTTTCCCCAGGGCCGCACGCACCCCCATCGCCGCCGTACCACCGGGATTACCGGCTCGCGCCCTCCGCGCGGTGAACTCCTCGATCTCCGTCAAGCACCCGGGACCAACCGGTCACCCTCCGCGACACACCGACTGTTCCGAGATCACCGGCAGGGTCAGGCTGAGCCCTTGTACCGCTCATGCCCTCCTACCGATATGGGTGGAGTTGTCGACAGGCACGAAGTCGCCGTCCCGGAAAGTTCGCGGCGCCGGCGCTCGACGACCGACAAGTCCGGGAATTCGCGCCGTGCCGCGACATCAGCACGCAGGACCAGCCGGTGACGGCCAGCAGGTGGTACCCCCGGGGGTGGCAGCGCGACGTACAGGTCCCGGGACGGCACGGGGAGAGGTTGACCACGACCAGGTGCCGCGTATCCGGCCCGATCCGGGACCAGGCCAGGAGGATCTCGCACGTCCGCCGGGTCGAGGTCCATGACGCCGGAGCCGCCGCGGTCGTCGCGACGGCACTCGTGCGCCACCCGGTCGGGGACTGTTTCAAGATCGGCCCTGGCGCACTTCCGGTGCTGACGATGAGTAGCCGGTCGCGGCCGTGACCTTGCGGTGGAGATCGATGCCCTTGTCGGGAAGGTGCTTTCGGGCTGTCGACGCCCTCGTCATCGCAGGCCCGGGGCGCCGGAAGGCACGGCGACAACCCGGATGCGGACCGCGACCACCGCTCTCTGCCACGCACCCAACGACCGAAACCGACAGTCCGGAAATGCCGTCCCCACAAAGGGATTGGCGCCCATCGCAAGATCACGACCCGACCGGCTGCTCACCGTCACCACCGAAAGTGCGCCAGAGCCGATCACGAGATAGACCCGTTCCCGGCCGCGCCGGCCTGGCTCTCCCGATGGGGACCCGACGCGCTCGCCGCCCGACTCCGCGACAGCACCACGCGCGCCGTCGCGGAACTGCGGGCTGTCACGTAGTCGATCCTGTCGTCCGTGCAGTTCACGCGGCATGGTGGTACCCGTCGAGGATGCCCCGTCGTTGCCGTCGGGGGAGGAGGGAAGCCTTCGGGGAGTTCTCCTGCGGGGGCGCGGGGGCCGTTGAGCGGTGGCGGTGGACGCGGGTGCTCAGCCCACGGCGATTCCGCGGGCCTTGAGGGTGGCCTCGGCGTCGGGGGCGGCCATCATGGCCTCGTCGCCGCCGTGGATCACGCGGAGGTTGGGCAGCAGGTCGAGGTCGTCCAGTGAGGTGACGTCGAAGAGGTCGTCCTCCCCGTCCCAGAAAGGCGAGCACTGGTGGTAGATCTCCAAGCCGCCGTCGGTGGTCAGTTCGTCCACAGTGGCCAGCTGCTCGGGGGTGATCTCCAGATCGGTGAAGTACTGGCGGGCTTCTTCGAGGACGGTGTGCAGCAGGTCCTGTTGGTGCAGGTACTTCCACAGGTCGCCGGTGGCGCCCTTGGCGTGGAGGACGTCGGCGATCCGGAAACGGGGCTGGATCACCTTGTCCTGGTACATGAGCTTGTCGATGACCAGCAGCTTGAAGTTGAAGTCGCGGAACATGTCCCACTGTCTACCAGGCCACCCCGACAATCCGGGCGGTCGACACCACCTTCCGATCGGCGGACCAAGCGGACCCGGTACCGGCTTGAGCCGGCCGGGGCTTTCTTCGCCCGCGCCGCACCGGACATCGAGCCCGGACCGCGGTAATGCCGGCCTTTCAAGATCTGCATTCGTTTGCGGCCCGCTGTGCGCGGCAACCTGAATTCCGGGTCCTTGTCAGGGGTTCGTGGTCATGCGATCATGAGGAGGTGAAGATTCTCATCATTGGGGGCTCGATATTCCTCGGATGGTCTTTCGCGCAGGAGGCAATCGATCGCGGACATTCTTTGACCTTGTTCAACCGAGGAAAATCCGGACCCGAAATACGGGGGGCGAAGAATCTTCGGGGTGACCGGGAGGATTCGGCCGACCTGGAGGTCCTCGCCGCCGCGGGACCGTGGGACGCGGTCATCGACACCAGTGGTTCCCAGCCCCGCACCGTCGGGCGGTCGGCCCGAGCCCTCAGCGGCAGGGCGGGCGCTTACCTGTTCGTGTCGTCCGTCCACGCCTACGCCGACTGGCCCGCCGGCCCCGTCGACGAGCAGTCGGCGCGCCACCCCTGCCCGCCGGACGCTGCCGTTGACGAGGTGTCCGGCAACGTGCTCAAGGCAGGGTGCGAGCGAGCTGTCGAGAAGTACTTCGAAGGTGACACCTGCGTCCTCAACCCCGGACTGATCACAGGTCCCCGCGAGACTCCCGGACGGCTGCTGTGGTGGCTGGAGCGCATGGCTCGCGGCGGTGAGGTCGTTGCGCCGGGCCGCGCCGAGCAGCCGGTCCAGCTCATCGACGCCCGGGACGTCGCGGCGTTCGGTCTCGACCTGCTGGAGAGGGGCGCCGCCGGGCGGCACCTGGTCACCGGTCCCAACGGCACCACGACCTTCGGTGAGCTGCTGGACCTGTGCGCGCGGGTGACCGGAGCCGGGGCACGACCGGTGTGGGTCGCCGAGGACTTCCTCGTGGACCAGGGCGTGGGGCCCTGGACCGAGATGCCGTTCTGGGCGCCGGAGCAGCCCGCCATGGCGGGTGCCTGGGCGGCTTCCCCGGCGAAGGCCGTCGCCGCCGGGCTGCGCTGCCGCCCGCTGGCCCGGACGGTCGCGGACACCTGGGAGTGGTTGGGCGAGCGCGGCCCGTCCGAGACCCCCTACCGGCAGGGCGACGCCGTGCTCGGGATCGACCCGGTGAAGGAGCGCGGAGTACTCCGCGCATGGCGGACCGAGGTGGGCGACTGATGACCGGACAGGAACCCGGTGCGCCGCGCGACCTGTACGACTGGTTCGCCGCGTCGGCACGGGAGCACGGCGGGCTCGTCGCCCTGGAGGTCGGCGGGGAACGGCTGACCTATCGCGAACTGGACGGCCTGGCCGTGGAGCTGGCCGAGGAGATCCTGACCGCGTGCGGTGGTCGTGCTCCGCGTCGGGTGGGCCTGACGACGACGCCGGGCACGTCGACCTACGCGGCGTGCCTGGCGGCGTTGCGCCTGGGCGCGGCCGTGGTCCCGCTCAACTCGTCCTTCCCCGCGGCACGGCTGACGCACATCGCGCGGGCCTCCGGTCTGGACCTGCGCCTGGTCGACCACACCCCGGCGCCGGAGGTCCCGGACGTACCGGTCCTCCGCCTGTCCGCGGACCTCCTGGCGCGGCTGCGCCGAGGCGAAGCGGTGGGGGAAGTACCGCCCCGGGTCGAAGCACCCGCGGGGGATGCCGCGTACGTGCTGTTCACCTCGGGGTCCACCGGCACCCCCAAGGGCGTACCGGTCGCGCACCGCAGCATCGACGCCTTCCTGCGGTACGTCATCGACCGCTACGCGCTCGGGCCCGGCTGCCGGATGGCCCAGAACAGCGGCCTCGCGTTCGACGCGTCCGTCCTCGAACTGTTCGGCGCCTGGGGCTCGGGCGCCACCCTGGTCGTCCCGCCCCGGAGCGAACTGCCCAAACCGGCCCGGTTCGTGGCCCGTGAGGGGATCACGCACTGGTTCTCGGTACCGTCCGTGATCACGATGGCGGACCTGACCGGAGGTCTCGCCCCCGGTTCGATGCCCTCGTTGCGCTGGAGCCTGTTCGGGGGCGAGCAGCTGACGGTGCAGCAGGCCAGGGCGTGGCGCAGGGCCGCGTCGCAGAGCGTTGTGGAGAACGTGTACGGGCCGACCGAGCTGACCATCCTCTCGACGCAGTACCGGCTGCCGGAGCGGGTGGAGGACTGGCCGCGCACGGTCAACGGCACCCTGCCCATCGGCCTGGTCTACCCCCATCTCGACCACCAGGTCGTGGACGATCGGGGCAGGCCCTCCGACGTGGGCGAGTTGCGCCTGCGCGGCGTGCAGCGGTTCGCCGGGTACCTCGACGAGGACGACAACCGGGGACGGTTCCTGGACGACTCGGGGCGTCCCGTGGAGACCGCCGGGCGGTACGTCCCGGACGAGGAGCACTGGTACCGCACCGGAGACCTGGTGCAGGTGCTGGACGACGGGGTCCTGGTGCACCTGGGGCGGCTCGACCAGCAGGTCAAGGTCATGGGCCAGCGGGTGGAGATCGGTGAGGTCGAGGCGGTGCTGCGCGAGCAGGACGGTATCGGTCAGGTCGCGGTCGTGGCCCTGCGCGGCGAGGACGGGCAGACGCGGCTGGAGGCCGCGTACAC